>NZ_JBSFIH010000008.1:0-228329 GCF_053597455.1 Streptomyces sp. NPDC001393 | reverse complement strand
AGACCTACGACGTCCTCGCCGTCGAGCTGTCCAGCTACCAGCTGCACTGGGCGCCCTCGCTGCGGGCGCACTCGGCCAGACCACCCAAGGACCATCCCCCACTCGTCCGAAGGATGCCCATGCGCCTCGTCGTCCCCGTCCCTCCATCCGCCCCCGCTCCGGCGCCGTACGCCGACCCGTCCTGGACCCGCACCCGTCCCAAGCCCGGCTCCCAGGAACAGGCCCGCTGACGCCGCACCCGCCCCACCACCCGGCTGCTTCACTCCCCCGTCCCAAAACCACCCCCACCCACACCCCACCCGCCCCCGAACCCCGGTACATTCGCCGCCGGTGCGGGTCGTCCGCATCCGTCGGGGCTCGGCGTCCGCACGGGTTCCCTGGTCGTGGCGCGGGCCGTTCCTTCGGGGGTGTGCATGGTCTGGTCGGTGATCCGCCGGAGGCGGGCCGCCACGGCCGGGCTGCCCGTGCCCGGGCGGTGCGGGCCCGAGGCCGCCCGGCATGTCCTGGCCACCGAGCGGCTGTTGCTGTTCACGCCCCGGACCCGGCTCGACGTGGCGGCGGCCCTCGCCGCCTGCGCCGATGCCGAGGCGCAGCGCTGGCTCGGCACCCAGGCGGACGAGGTCGTGCCCGACCCCGGCACCCGGAGGGCCCTGCTGGCCTGGCGCCCGGCCGGCGACGACGGCCGCCGGGTGCCCCGGAAGCTGGCCCAGCCGTACGCACCCGGCCCGGACGATCCCCTGCTGCTCGTCTGCGTGCGCAGGTCGGACCTCGGCTATGCCGGTGCCCTCGAACTGGAGCACCGCACCGGCGAGATGGGCGGCTGGCTGGCGCCGGCCTGCCGCGGCCAGGGCCTGGGCGCGGAGCTGTTCCGCGCGGGCGCCGCCCTTGCCCACGCCCACGCCGGACTGAGCACCGTCCGGGCGGGCGCCGAGCCCGGGAACACCGCGAGCCGACGGGCCCTGGCCCGGGCCGGCTTCGTCCCGGCCGAGGGGCCGGCCCGGCACACGCTGCCCGACGGCCGTGTGGTCGAGGCCGTCTGGCACCGCCACGACAGCGCGGCGGCCTCCCGCTGCCGCTGACGACCACCGGACCACACGATCACCGACCACCAGACCACCTGACCACCCCCCACCCTTCACGGAGAGCCCACGTGACAGACACCGGATTCAGCCCGGAGTGGATCGACACCGGCAAGCCGCACTCCGCGCGGATGTACGACTGGTTCCTGGACGGCAAGGACCACTACGTCGTCGACGCCGAGGCCGCTAGCAAGGTGCTGGAGTTCTTCCCGGACGCCAAGGACTCGGCCTGGGCCAACCGCGAGTTCATGCACCGGGCCGCCCGCTTCGTCGCCCGCCAGGGCGTGGACCAGTTCCTGGACGTGGGCACCGGCATCCCCACCGAGCCGAACCTGCACCAGGTCGTCCAGGCGGTCACCCCGAGCGCCCGGGTGGTGTACGTCGACAACGACCCGATCGTGCTGCGACACGCCGAGGCTCTGCTCAAGGGCACGCCCGAGGGCCGTACCGCCTATCTGCACGCCGATGTCCGCGAGCCGGAGCGGATCGTGGAGTACGCCCGGGAACATCTCGACCTCGGCCGGCCCGTGGGCCTGTCGCTGATCGCGCTGCTGCCCTTCGTGACCGACGAGCAGGACCCGCACCGTGTCGTCCGCACCCTGCTGGAGCCGCTGCCGTCGGGCAGCTATCTGATGCTGTCCCACGGCGGCACGGAACTGTTCGACCCAGAGGTGTGGGAGCGGATAAACGCCGTGTACCGGTCCGGGGGCACCTCGGTGCGGTTGCGGTCGTACGCCGACGTGGTCCGGTTCTTCGATGGTCTGGAGCTCGCCGAGCCAGGTGTCGTGGAGGTCACCCAGTGGCACCCGGAGCCGGACATGCGGGTCCGCGTCGAGCAGCCGGTGTACGTGGGGGTGGCCCGCAAGCCCTGACCGCCTGCGCGCCGCTCGCCCCGACGGCGGCGGATCGGGCGGGGCCAGGACCCGCCTGCCGCCCGTGCGCGGGTTCAGTCCCGGGCCGCGCCGGATCGTGCGTGGGCGGCCAACGCCTCGGCGGCGGTGCGGAGTTGCTCGGCCGCCGTGGTACAGGCGGCGGCCTGCTGCTCCAGGGTGGGACGGCTCCACTCGGGCGCCGCCGGGCAGCCGCTCAGCCTGGCCGCGGTGGCGAGCAGCTGCCGGGCGTAGCCGTCCATGAGGTCGGCGTCGGCCCGCAAGGTGCCGACATGTGCGCGGAGTTCGTCGGCCGAGGCCGTGATCGCCCGGGGCGACTCGGTCACCATGGCGGCTCCCACTCGACTGGGGATGAGGACGGGGGCTTCAGCGCGGCAGGACGGCGCCGGCGCTGCGGTGCAGCATGAACTGGGGGCAGTGCAGCACGAACCGGGGCCGGGCCCGGTCGATGCCGAGCCGGCGCAGCTGTCCGGCGAAGGGTTCGGCCGCCGCGGTGTGCAGCCGCAGCCGCACGCCCGTGCCGGGGTGCAGCCGCGGCCTGCCGTGGGCCCGGACCAGGGTGCGTACGGTGCTCTCGGCCCGGCGGCCGTAGAGGATCCAGTCGGCCTCCGGGCAGCGGATGCCCGGTCCGAGCCGGCCCCGCACGGTGAGGCCGAGGTCCCCGGACCGGACGCCGATCCGCGGGCCCATCAGGTCGGCCTCGGCGGTCGTCCGCATCGCGGGCTGGCCCCAGATCTCCTGGGCGACGACGCGGGCCTCGTCGCTGGTGACGGCGAGGGAGAGGACGTAACGGCCCGTGCGGCGCAGGTCGATGCGGCGCAGCAGGTCCGCGGCGACGTCGTACGGGCGCGGTCGCCACAGGTCGTCGACCAGGACGGACAGGGCGATCTCGGTGTGCGGGCCGATCGTGGAGCAGCGGTGCTCGTAGAGCGACAGCACGGCGAGGGCCCGTCGGCCCAGCCGGCACGGGGTCAGCCAGGTGACGCCGGGCAGCAGGCGGCGCGCCGCGTCGGGGCAGACGGCGAAGCAGAGGTGGGCGGCGGAGGAGTCGTAGTAGCGCACCGGCACGTCGACCGGGCCGGCCGTGGTGGGGATCGAGGCGGTCGGCAGGGTGAGGAACGGGTAGCCGTCGGGCGGGTGGGCGCTGTCCTTGAGCTGGTAGGCCTGGGTGCGCACGATCGGGCCGCGGTACGGCGTGAGTGCCGCGTCGACGTCCTCGCGGGCCTCGGGGATGACCGTGCGCAGGTGCTCGATGTACTCGCGCAGCATGTGGCACAGCGGGAACTCGTGGGTGGGTCCGGCGTAGTCGACCGCGTACCAGTGCGGGTGCGGGTCGAACACGGAGCCCGCGTCCCGGCCGTCCGGGGCGGGCACGATGTCGTGCTGGTTGGTGATGCTCGCGACCCAGGTGCGCGGGTCGGCGGGCTTCTTGTCGGCCACCGGTGAGCCGACGGCGACGATGTGGGTGACCCGGTAGGTGCGGCAGAACTCCTCGTCCTGGGCGAGGTTCATCAGCGCGATCCCGCCCTCGCCGTGCCCGATCAGCGCGAGCTCTGCGCCGCGCGGGATGCCGTAGTCCGCCAGGGCGAGCAGGACCGAGCGGGTGTGGGGCGAATCGGTCAGGAACAGGTTGCGCCAGGCACCGACGAAGTCCTGCGAGGAGTCGTTGCGCGGCCGGCCCGGTGCCATGCCGGGTGCCTGGACGACATAGCGGACGACACCGTCGGGACCGCGCACGTTCTGCACGAGGATCCGCCCGTCGGTCGACAGCACGTCGATGTTGCGCAGGAACCCGAGGAACGAGCCCTCGGTGGCGATGAACTGCTTCTCCTGGTCCGTGAGGTCGACGGCCTCGGCCGCGCCCCGGTCCGTGTCCGCGCGGTGCGGGGCGCTGATCCCGTGCCGCGGATCGTGCAGCGGACCGGCGGAGGGCCCGGTGGACGGCCGGGCGAGCGGCCCGGCGGCCGGCTCACGCCCCGACGCGAGCGCCCGGCCGGTCTCGTCGTGCTCGGGGTCCTCGCCCAACAGGGTGCGGATGGCGACCAGTTCGGCCCTCAGCGGTACCAGCCCGGACAGGGACCGCTGGGCGCCCTGGTCCCGGAACAGCGCGCGCAGCGCCCGTACGGCCGCCAGGTCGCGGTCGGCGGTGACGGCCTCCAGCAGCCGGCGCATGCCCGGGTCGCGGCGGAGCTCGGGGTGGTCCACCAGCACGGCGGCGATCCGCAGACGCAGGGAGGTGAGGGCGACCAGCGCGGCCAGGCTCTCCCGGCCCAGCACCGCACCGGCCACACCGAGCACCTGGCCCATGCCCTTCGGCGCGCCGTTCACCGAGCCGCCGAGGCCCTGTCCGTTGGTCAGGGCGCGCAGCAGCGCCCACTGGGCGGCGAAGCCGGTGCGGGGACGGCGGCGCGCGGAGGCGCTCAGGGGCGGCGCGAACAGCGCGGTGCCGGTGCGTGCGGACACCGCGCGGATGCCCTCGGCGACGTCCACCACGTCCCGTGCGCACCGGCGCAGCAGCTCTCCGGCGTCCTGACCGTCCGGCGCGGGCCGTCCGGGCGCGTGGCGGTCCGCTCGCATCCGACGCTCCCTCGTTCGACGACGTACGACGACACATGACAGGGTTCAGCCACGCCGGGGGGCGCAACCCCGGTCCCATCGTCGGCCAGGAACACCGTGGCCGCACCTTCATCCGTCCAGGCAGCGGACGCCCGCCGGGCCCGGAGCAGGGCGGAGCGGTCCAGGCCACTGGTGCCTCACCTGGCGCTCACGCCCCGGGCATCAAGCCCGCCGCGATCGTGGCCCCGAGTTCCCAGCACGCCTCCGTGTCGGCCTTGCCGGGCTCGCCGGTGACCGTCACCGCGGCGGCGGCGCGGCGCCAGCCGAGGCCGGTGGTGACGGCCTCGATGGCGCGGACGGCGCCGGTGACGTCACTGCCGCCGTGGACGTAGTAGCCGAAGGGCCGGCCCCGTGTCTCGTCCAGGCAGGGGTAGTAGATCTGGTCGAAGAAATGCTTCAGCGCGCCGGACATGTATCCCAGGTTCGCCGGTGTGCCGAGCAGATAGCCGTCGGCCGCCAGGACGTCGGAGGCGGTCGCGGACAGCGCGGCGCGGCGGACGACGCGGACGCCCTCGATCTCCGGTGTCGTGGCGCCGGAGACGACGGCCTCGAACAGGGTTTGGCAGTTGGGCGACGGGGTGTGATGGACGATCAGCAAGGTAGGCACACCCCGCACCCTGCCGTGCCCCCTCGGCGCCTCGCAAACGGCGGGCGTGGCGGGCCGCGCGGCGGGGTAGGGGCTGTGCACGGGGAGCGACGGGGAGGGGCTGCCGTGACGGGCGTGGACGCACTCGGGGCCGGGCTCCGCCCGGAGGGGCTGCCGGCCGGCTACCGGTGGCGGCCGGCCACCACCGCCGATGCGGACGCGGTCCACCGCCTGGTCGCCGCGTACGAACGCGAGGTGCACGGCCGCGCCGAGACCGCGGCCGACCGGATCACCGCCGAGCTCACACTGCCCGGCCTGCGGCCGGAGCACGACACGCTGCTCGTGTACGACGCCACGGGTGCGCCGGCCTGATACGGCTGGGTGAAGGGGCAGCGGGCCAGGGTTCATGTGCACCCCGGTCACCGGGGCCGGGGCCTCGGCGGTGCGCTGCTCGCCTGGAGCGAGACCAGGGCCCGGCGAGCGGACGGCGACCGGCTCGCTCAGACGGTCCCCGACGCCGACCGCGCCGCGACCGCGCTCCTGCTGGCCGGTGGATACTCCCGGCTGGTCACCGAGTGGCTGCTGGAGATCGCGCTGCCACGCGAACCGGAGGAACCGGATCCGCCCGCGGGCATCGCCGTACGACCGTTCCGGCACGGCGACGAACAGGCCGCGTACCAGCTCACCGAGGACGCGTTCGACGAGTGGCAGCCACGGCGGAAGAGCCACGCGGAATGGGCGCGGCAGACGGTCGAGCGCGGCACGTTCCGGCCGGCGGCGTCACCGCTGGCCTTCGCCGACGGCCAGCTGGTCGGTGCCGTGCTGTCACTGGACGTTCCGGGCCACGAGGGATACGTCGCGCGCGTCGCGGTGCGACGCGACCACCGCGGCCGGGGCATCGCCCGCACCCTGCTGCGCGAGGCGTTCCACACCTTCCACCGTCTCGGCAGGCCGGCCTGCACCCTGCGGACGCACTCCGGCACCGGCGCGCTCTCCCTGTACGAGAGCCTGGGCATGACGGTCCGGAGCAGCTCCACGGTCTACGGCAAACCGCTCGCGGGTGCGCGAGGTCGGCGCACGGTGACGGGAAGAGCGTCTCTGCAAGCTCCTGCGCGCGACGACGTGGGGCGCGGCCGTCAGTAGCGGAGGCGCCTGGCCCGCAGCAGCATGATCAGACCCGACAGGGCGAGCAGCATGCCGAGCGCGGCCGGCCACAGGTGCGCGCCGGTCTCCGCGAGTGCGCCCTGCTGCACGCCCTGCGGCTGGGGCTGCGCGGGGGCCGGCGGGGCGGATCCGGCGTCGGTGGGCCGGGCAGATGGGGACTGAGCGGGTGCGGAGTGAGCAGGTGCGGCCTTGGCCGGTGCCGAATGGGCGGGTGCGGACGTGGGCGTGGGCGGCGCCGGCTCGGTGGGCTCGCCCTGCTTGCCGGTGCGGTGCCGGGCGGTGCTGTGGTGCTGCCCGGGAGTGTCGGTCGGTGCGGTGGTACGGGCCGGTGCGGTGGTGCGGGCCGGTGTCGTCGTCGCGTCGGTCCTCGGTGCCTCGCTGGTCCGTGCGGCCGAGGGGGTCGGAGCGTAGGTGGCCGTGGAGGTGGCGGTGGCGCCGGGCAGCTCCGTCGTACCGGAGCCCGGGGCGGCCGTCACACCGGAGCCGGAACTCGCCGTGGGCGACGCCGTCGTACCCGAAGTGTCGCCGTCGGGGCCGCAGGTGCGGCCGGAGTTGATGCAGTCGACCATCTGCCGCATCAGGTCCTCGTCGAAGACGTTGATGAAGTCACCGTGGTCGGTGACGGGTTTGTGGAGTTGCTCGGGGAAGGAGTCGACCGCGAAGAGCGGGACCGTACGGCCGCCGTCCTGGAGGCTCGGCGCCTTGACGTCGTAGACGATGCGCTCCTCCAGCTGCGGAATGGCGCGGAAGCCGGCCGGGCAGGAGCCGTCGGGGGCGGTGAAGGCCACGTGGGTGCGGTGGTTGGCGCTGTCGATGTTGCGGCCGTCCCAGCAGCTCTGGAACCGGAAGGTGCGCACCACGTCGCTGCCCGGCGGGCACAGCGGGTACTTGTCCTTCAGCTGCCGGTCCTCGTGACCGGTGCAGCTCCAGGACGCGTTGGCGTTGCCGGGCCCGTTGACGAAGGCCTTGGCGTCGCCGGTGATGATGCGCAGGAACCGCGGCATGGCGGTGACCTTGCCGCGCGGGTTGCCCGTGAAGGTCAGCGTGACCCGCGCGGGTGTGACGATCTGGCCCGCGTTGCCCTCCGTGCCACCGCCCGGGGATCCGGCATCCCGTTCCTGTGTGCCGTTCTGCAGGCGCAGCACCGGCCAGTAATAGGTGGACCGGTCGCCCTGGTCCGCGCAACTCGTGCCGGCCTTCGCCAGGTCGTCGTCGCTCGCGAAGGCGTTGTTGCCCTGGTTGCCGACGTAGTCGTGGAAGTGGTGGGCGCCGTTGGACACGCCGGGGGCGACGATGACGTTGTCGGAGTTGAACAGGCCGTTCGCGTTGACACCGCAGTCGGAGGCGAAGCTGCCGCGCGAGGCGTCGGCCTGCTGCGGCGGGTTCGGTGCAGCGGGCGGTACGGAGGTGATGTCCGCGTAGTCGGAGGCGACGGGCCCGTTGCCGCCCTGGCCCGCGCCGCTCGGCCGGGCACCCGAGGTCGGGGTGGCGGTGAGCAGGGCGCCGTCGCCCGCGCCGTCGCCGCCGGGGCGCAGGGTGCAGGCGGCCAGGGCGTCCAGGCCCTGCGGGCGCTCCCCCGCCCGGTCGATGGCGTCGGTGATCCGGCCGATCGCCGCGGCCCGCTGTTCCTTGAGCGGGTTCATGATCGTGTCGTCGACCGAGCCGGCGTCCTGCCCACCGGCCTGCCCGGACTGCTGGAGCTGCTGATAGGCCTCGGCCGTCTGCCGGTCGAGCAGGGCGAGTTCACGGTCCACGTCGGGACGGGCGGCGTCCGGTACGGCGGTCAGCCGGCTGCCGATGTCAGGGCAGTCGATGGTCGCCATGCCGGCGGACAACACATGTCCGGTTCCGTTCACTCCGGATCCGTCGCCCCAGCCTTCGGTCGCCGAGGCGTAGACGTTGGCCGCGAGGAGGCCGCCTCCGCCCAGCATCAGGGCGATCGCTGCGAAGGTCGCGCGTCGTGCGCCGGTCGGGCGTCTGCGCTTGTTGCGTGCCACGGTCGTCCCCTGTGTGGTGTGTGCGCCGGTCGGGCATGGAGCTCCCCGGCCCCATACGGAGGGCGACACCGATGTGTTCAACCGGATCGCGGATTCACCGGGATCTCACAGGAAAATGCGGAACTCGCCTCTTCCCTTTCGAACGGCAACACGAACATCACAAATACGTATCGGACATTTCACGCCTCAACCTTCACACGAGGTACACACGTTGGCTAGGTTGACGCGAGGCCGCCCGGCCCTCGACGTGCCGGACGCAACGGCCCAACTGCCCTACGGGGCAAGGAAGGAGCGTGTCTTCCATGGCGCCGGAGAGCCGCGACGCGGTTGCGCGGGACGAGGTTCGGCAGCGGATCGACTCCCTCTACGACCAGGCCGAGAACGCGACCGGGAACTACAACGCGACCCGGGCCATGGCCTCGGTGACGCGCTCACGAGGCGTCCCCCTGACCAAGCGCTCGGCGCGGCGGCCCGATCCCGCTCTTGACGAGATCGCCCGGCAGTGGTTCGACGGGGCACGCGCCAAGCTCGGCCCGACCGTCCCCGCCGTGCTGCCCGCCGACCGGCTGCCCGACCGCCCGGCGGCGGGGCGCTCCCGCGGCCGTACGGGCGGCGCACCGGACGCCCTCGGCGTGGGCCCCTCCGCTCGACGGGCGGAGGCCCTGGAGCGTGCCGCCGCCCGCACGGTGGCCGAGCTGACGGCCGGCCGGGCGACGGATCCGGAGAGTCTGGCCCTGGCCGCGCGGCAGAGCGGACGCGCGGCACTGCCCGGGCCGCGACGCCCTGAACTGCCGGGCGCGGTCGCAGAGTTGCCCGCCCTCGACGGAACAGGGACGGACGGCGCGGGCCCGGCGGGCCTGGCACTGCCGGGCGCGTCAGCCCTGGTGACGGCCAACACGCTGGGGGTACCGGCCGGTCTTGATCCGGTGGGGCCCGCCGGCCTCGGACCGGTGGAACCGACCGGTCTCGGTCCGGTGTCTCCGGCTGGGCTCGCTACTGCGTCACCCGCCGGCGCCGGTCCCGCCGAAACCGCCGTCCTCCCGGTGGTCGCCCCGCCCGGCGCACCGGGCACCCCGGTCCAGGAACCGAGGACACTGCCCGGCCCCAACGCGCCCGGCCGTCCCTCCCCCGCCACCTCCAAGGCGAACAACCAGCGCAAGCTGGCCGCAGCGAGCGACGTGGTCACCCGGTACACCGCCCGACTGACCACGGCCGCCGCAGCCGCTCAAGCCGCGCCCATGCCGGGGACACCGCCGGAGCACAGTGCGGTCGCGGTGCCTGAGTACGCTGAGTACGGTGCGGTAGCACCGGCGGACTACATGGCGGTCGCACCGCCGGCGTCGGTTACGGCCACTCCATCCGCGCCCGTGACAGCCGCGCCGGTTACGGCCGTACCGCCCGCGGCGCCCGTCCAGCCCCCCTTCCCGGACCCCGCAATGAGCCAGTGGCAGCAGCCACAATGGGCGACCCCCGGAGCGACGGCGACCGCGATGCCGACCGTGGACGCCCCACCCACCCCCACCCCGGCCCCCGCGGCCGACCCCGCTGCCCTCACCACCCACCCCGAGTCGCCCCGCGCCGCGCGGGCCGCCAAGGCCATCGCGTTCGCCCGGGCGCAGATCGGGAAGCCGTGCGTGTGGGGGGCGACCGGGCCGGACTCGTACGACTGCGGTGGCCTCACCCAGGCCGCCTGGAGGGCCGCTGGGGTCCCGCTGCCGCGGGCCGCGTACCACCAGGCGCTCGCCGGTCCGCCGGTCACCCTCGCCGGGATCGAGCCCGGCGATCTGGTCCTCTTCTTCGACGACGACCGACACGTCGGCCTCCATGTCGGCGGCGGCATGATGGTGCACGCGCCGGGTCCGGGCTCGTCGATACGCGAGGAGTCGATCTACGGCGCCGGGGAGTCGGCGATCCACCGGATCGTGCGGCCCGCATGAGCGGTCCGTGGGCGGGGACGCCCGGGACCGGGGTCAGCCGCGGCGCCGCCGTGCGCGCCGGCTGTCGTAGTGGTCGAGCAGGGTCTCCTCCAACGGGCGGTAGGTCAGGCCCAGTTCGTGGATGCTGCGGCTGACACTGGGCCATAGGGTGACGCTGGCCATAAGACGACGCTGGAGATGTCATAAGATCCACTTATGAGGTCATAGACTGGACCCGCGTACCAACTTAGGTGTGCCTTAGTTTAGGCTTCCCGATCGAGTCGCCCATTCACGCTCGAAGGGAACCTGATCATGCCGCGCCCCCTGCGGGTAGCCATCGTCGGAGCCGGCCCCGCCGGGATCTACGCCGCCGACGCCCTGCTCAAGTCCGAGGTGGCCGCCGACCCCGGCGTCTCCATCGACCTCTTCGAGCGGATGCCCGCCCCGTTCGGCCTGATCCGGTACGGCGTCGCCCCCGACCACCCGCGCATCAAGGGCATCATCACCGCCCTGCACCAGGTCCTCGACAAGCCGCAGATCCGTCTGTTCGGCAACGTCGACTACCCGACCGACATCAGCCTGGACGACCTGCGCGCCTTCTACGACGCGGTGATCTTCTCCACCGGCGCGATGGCCGACCGCGACCTGCCGATCCCCGGCACAGCCCTGGACGGCTCCTACGGCGCCGCCGACTTCGTCTCGTGGTACGACGGCCACCCGGACGTCTCCCGCACCTGGCCCCTGGACGCCGAGAAGGTCGCCGTACTCGGCGTCGGCAACGTCGCCCTGGACGTGGCCCGCATCCTCGCCAAGACGGCCGACGAACTGCTGCCGACCGAGATCCCGCCGAACGTCTACGACGGCCTGAAGGCCAACAAGGCCGTGGAGATCCACGTCTTCGGCCGGCGTGGGCCCGCCCAGGCCAAGTTCAGCCCGATGGAGCTGCGCGAGCTGGACCACTCGCCGAACATCGAGGTCGTCGTCGACCCCGAGGACATCGACTACGACGAGGGCTCGATCGAGACCCGGCGCGGCAACAAGCAGGCCGACATGGTCGCCAAGACCCTGGAGAACTGGGCGATCCGGGACGTCGGCGACCGGCCGCACAAGCTGTTCCTGCACTTCTTCGAGTCCCCCGCGGAGATCCTCGGCGCGGACGGCAGGGTCGTGGGCCTGCGCACCGAGCGCACCGCCCTCGACGGCACCGGCAATGTCAAGGGCACCGGCGAGTTCAAGGACTGGGACGTCACCGCGGTCTACCGCGCGGTCGGCTACCTCTCCGAGAAGCTGCCCAAGCTGCCCTGGGACATCGACTCGGGCACGATCCCGGACGAGGGCGGCCGGGTCATCGAGGAGGGCGGCACGCATCTGCAGTCCACCTACGTCACCGGCTGGATCCGGCGCGGCCCCGTCGGCCTCATCGGCCACACGAAGGGCGACGCCAACGAGACCGTCGCCAACCTGCTCGACGACTACGCGAACGGCCGGCTGCACACCCCGGCCTCGCCCGCCCCGGAGGCGGTGGACGCGTTCCTCGCCGAGCGCGAGGTCCGCTTCACCACCTGGGAGGGCTGGTACAAGCTGGACGCCGCCGAGCGCGCCCTGGGCGAGCCGCAGGGCCGTGAGCGCGTGAAGATCGTCGAGCGCGAGGACATGCTCCGGGAGAGCGGGGCGTAAGCCCGGGACTCCGCAAGGCAGCCAGGGGCCGGCGCCGAGGCACCGGCCCCTCGGCGTGTCGCGCAGGCACGCCGTACCACGCCGGGCACGGACCCGCCCGCCAGTGTCGGCCCGCCGGTGTCGGCGGCGGGCACGGCCTCCGACCCCGTCCCCGCGTGAGCGAAAGCCCCGCCCGCGTCCCCGCGTGAGCGAAAACCCCGCCCACGCGGGCCCGTTGCCGCCCGCCACTGCGGGACGGCACCCGTGTCTGGCCGGGTACGAAACCGCGAGCGACTCAGCGTGCCGCGAGTTCGCGGCGGCCGGACACCGCCAGGAGCACGGTGAGCAGGGCGAGCGCGGCCGTCTGGGCGAGGCCGCCGCCGGTGTACGTGCCGTCCCCGGGCACCCGGAGCCACGGGTAGACGGCGGCGACACGCGCGGCCAGCAGGAGCAGGCCGAGCGCGGCGAGGGCGAGGGCGCCGCCGGGCGCGGCGCTCGCCCCGCGACGGGCGCTCCACAGCAGCCGGCCCAGGGCACCGACGACGAAGCAGTTGGCGGGTCCCCACACCAGGTCGTCGGCGGTGGGCACGAACACCAGGGACGCGCCCGTCACCACGCACGTCGCCATGAGGACCAGACCGGGGGTGCCGGCGGGCAGCCGGGCCGGGGGTGCGTCGCGGTGGTGGGCGGCGCACAGGGCGAGGGCGGGCAGCCACGCGAGAAGCGCCAGCGTCACGACGAACGCCGGCTCCGCGATGACCGTCGCCCCCGTCAGCGATCGGACCAGCGGCCACAGGGTGGGCACCGCGGCCACCAGGGCGCCGATACGGGCGAGGCGACGGCGGTCGTAGAGGAGGGCGAAGAAGGCGACGGTCCAGCCGAGCGGCAGGATCCACCGGGCGACGGCGACGGTCGCGGCGAGGAGCCCGTGGTCGGTGAAGTCCGCCAGGAACAGCCGCCGTTCCGCGCCGCCCCGGGTGAACCACCAGGTCAGCTGCAGGACCGGTTCGACGATCGCGGAGGCGGCCAGGAGCAGGACGGCGGCCAGCGCGAAGAGCCGTGCGCCCGATCCGAGCAGGACGTAGCGCCGGGGCGCCCCGGCGGCGCCGAGCCGGCTGCGCACCGCCAGGGCGGCGATGCTCGCCACCTCGCCGAGCGTGGGCCGGCTCTGGTCCTGGGTGTCGCGGTCGAGGTCCTCCAGGTACGTCTCGACCATCTCCTCCTCCCGCTCCCGCCGGTAGTAGGCGGGGAGCAGGCGCAGCACGGTGCGGTAGCGGGCCTCCAGCAGCGTGGTCATGCGTAGCCTCCCGCGAGTCCGGGTGCGGAGGGGGGTTCGAGCCCGGCAGGGGCCGCGGGGCGGGCGCCGGCGCGGCGGCCCTCGGCGATGCGCCGCTTGGCCGCCCCGGCACCGGCGGCCATCCGCCCGGCCTCCGCGTCCAGGGCGGCCACGCCGTCGTCGGTGAGCCGGTAGTAGCGCCGCAGCCGGCCCTGCTGGACCTCTTCCCGGTCCAGCACGATCAGCCCGTCCGCGGTGAGCCGGTCCAGCACCCCGTACAGCGTGCCGACCCGCAACTGCACCTCGCCGTCGGACAGTTCCGCCACCTCCTGCAGGATGCCGTAGCCGTGCCGAGGCTGGTCGGCGAGCGCCGTGAGGACGAAGAACGCCGCCCGGGTCATGCTCTTCGCTGTCATGCGACCATGATATATCGGCTCCCGATATATATCGAGCGTTGTCACCGATGTCCCCCAGCAGCGAGAACGGGGCCCGCCCCTAAGCGGATGGATGGGCGGGCCCCGTTCGCCGGACCATTGTGGAGGGCGTACGGGGAGGCGAACACGTGTGAACGACGGCCGCCCGACGCGTGCCCCGCGCGCCCCGGGTGTACGCCGCGCGTCCCGTGCGCGGGGGCGTGCGGTCGCCGCCACGCGCCGCCCGAGGGCCCCGGACGACGTACTGGCCCGCCGAGCGGTGATACTGGGAGCCACACCCGCCCCCATCAGCAGATTGGCTCATGTCGAACTCCACCACCGACCGCGCCAACGTCCCGCAGACCCTGTGGGCGGCCCGTGGCCGCCACACCGGTCCCGCCCCCGAGGAGATCGTCCGTCGCACGCTGCGCCGGCACAAGGAGAGCGGTGACATCGACGACTTCACGGAACCCCCCGTGCCCGGGGATCCGGCCCGGCGTGTGTTCGAGGCGCGCTGGCGGGTCGCCGGCACGGTGACCGTGCGGGCCCGGCTCGCCCTCATGGCGCCGGAGGGGCGGCGCCCGGGGCACGAGTGGCGGCTCGTCGCGGAGGCGGAGCGCCCGTGGGACGAGACGTGGCCCTCGCCGGCGACGCTGTTCTGGCCCGAGGGCGCCGTGGGCGAGGACGGCTCCTGGGACCACCACGCCACGGTGCCCGGACTGCGCCTGCGGCAGGTCAACGCGCTGCCCGCGGACGACAAGGAGATGCGGCGCAGGCTGCGGGACGCGGCGGGCGAGGCGTGGTGCCTCAATGTCGTCGTGCACGAGGCGATGACCCCGGACGAGCAGGGCAAACTGCCACTGGCCCGGCTGCTGCCCCCGGGTCTCAGGCACCGGGTGGTGGAGCACCGGGCCGCGCCGCACCAGTTCCGTGCCGTCAACTGGGCGCTGAAGGACCTCGGCGTCGAGGTGCCGCGCGGCGGCGCGGTGCTGCTGCCCCCGGACCCGGCTCCGGCGGGCTACGACGGCGGCGGGCACACCGTCCGCAGCGTCTTCCTGGACGGTTCCGAGCCCGCCGAACTCTTCGCGGCCCTGCGGCACTTCGCCGCCCTGCCCCGGCCGCTGCCGCGGGAGGTCGAGGAGGCGCTGACCGACCTGAGGGACCACTGGACCCTGATGACCCTGCAGGAGGAGCTGGAGCGGGAACGGCGGCTGGCCGCCCGGTACGCCGAGGCGCTGGAGGCGATGACCAGGTCCCGTGACCTGTACAAGGAGGCCGCCGAGCAGGCCCTGGAGGCGCTGGCGGCCTACCGTGACGTCCCCGGGCCCGCCCTTCCGCCGCAGCGGCCCGCGTCCCGGACACCGGGTGCGCTGCACCAGCTGACCCGGACGTTCGAGCGGCTGAGGTTCACGGCCAAGGGCCGGGGCCAGTCGACGCCCACCCCGCAGGACCCGGCGGCGGGCCCGGCGAACGGCCCGGCGCACGACATGCCGGACGCACCGGCGACGGCCGAGCCCGCCGCGGCGAACGGCGGCACGGAGGCCGCCGAGGGCACGGACCGGTCGTCGTAGGGATGGATTCCACCACTGCCCTGCTGGTGATCGGCGCCGCCGTCGCGGCGGTGCTGCTCGCCGTCGCCCTCGCTGTGCTGGTACGGCTGGTGCGCGCCCGGCGCGCGCTGCGGCGGGCCGGGCTGCCGACGGGCCCGCGCTGGGTGTTCTGGGGCGCGGTGGCCTATCTGCTGCTCCCCACCGACCTGTTGCCCGACCCCGTCTACCTGGACGACATCGCCGTCCTGCTGCTCGCGCTGCGCAGCCTGCGCGCCGCCCGGCCGCTGCCGCCCGGTCCGGCCGAGCCCTGAACGGCCGCCGCCGGCCCCATCATGGAGCGATGCAGACCGAGTTCACCGGTATACCCGGTACGCCGAAGGCCCCCGACGTGGCCGTGGTCGTCGATGTCATGCGGGCGTTCACCGTGGCCGCCTGGGCGTTCCGGCGCGGTACCGAGCGGATCGTCTTCGCCGGTACGCAGCAGGAGGCCCTGGAGCTGAAGGCCCGTCACCCGGGCTGGCTCGCCTTCCAGGACGGCGAGCCGGTGCCCGGGTTCGACCTGGCCAACTCACCCGCGATGCTGCGTTCGCTGGACGTGCGGGGCCGTACGGTCGTGCAGAAGACCACCGCCGGGACGGCCGGGGCGCTCGCCGTGGCGGACGCCGGGCTGCTGCTGTGCGCGAGCTTCGTGGTGGCCGGCGCGACCGCCGAGGTGCTGCGCCGGGCGCGGCCGCAGACCGTGACCTTCGTCGTCACCGGGGACGGCGGCCGGGCCGAGGAGGATCTCGCCTGCGCCGAGTACATCGCGGACCGCGTCCGCGCCGCCGACACGGATCCCGCCCCCTACCTCGAACGGGCCCGGCGCTCCGACGGCGCCGCGCGGCTCACCGACGGCGTGCGGCGCGGGTGGGCCGGCGTCCATCCCGAGGACATGACGATGTGCCTGGAGGCGGACACCTTCCCGTTCGCCATGGCGGCCGCCCGGGTCGCCGGTCATCTGGAGCTGCGTCCGGTGGCGGCAGCGACCCCGGAGCCAGGCCGAGCGCAAGGGTGACACCGAGCACGCCGTCGCCGTGACGAGCCGAACCCCGGCGAGGCCCCCTGGGACCGGCATCGGGAGCGGACGGGAGCGAAACGCGCCGCCGACCGACGTGAAGGCAGCGGCGGACGATACCCCCGCCCCCGGCGGAACGCCGCCCTCCGCGCCCGGCTGCTGGCTCCCTCCTCGTTTTCCCGCTCCTCCCACGTGCATCGCACGGTCCTCCGGGCGCATTCTTGCTGTGTCATCCACCCGCAGCCGCACGGGACGAGGTAGGGGCGATGACTGGGAGCGGTGGCGAGCAGGCGGTCCGTACGCGGGCCCGGCTGGCCGCGCTGCTCGCCGACACCTCGACCGGCGCGCTCGGTGCGGCCGGCGGCCGGGTGGCGGCCGTGTATCTGCGCTCCGGCACCCCGGGCCTGCTGCGCCTGGCGGCGCTCGCGGGGCTGCCCGGCCCGCTGTTCCGGCCCTGGTGGCGCCTGCACGTCCATCGCCCCTTCCCCGTCGCCGACGCCTACCGCCTCGGCGTACCCGTGGTGCTGGCGAACGCCGCCGAGACGGTGCGCCGGTATCCGCAGTTCGCGGCCGGCCTGCCCTTCCCGTTCGGGTCGGTGCACGTGCCGGTGCCGGGCGGGAGCGAGCCGCTGGGGGTGCTCACGGTGCTGCGCCCGGCGGTGACGGACACCGCGGACGAGCTGCTGGACCGCGAGCTGCTCGACCGGCTCGCCGAAGGCCTGGGCGCCGAGTTGCTGGGGCTCGCCGACGGCGACCCGGGCAGGGTGATCTGGGACGGCGAGCCCCTGTGCGTTCGGCCGCCCGCGACCCGGCCCGCGCAGGCCGCCGTGGCGCGGTTCGGCTGGGATCCCGTGACCCGCGCCGTCCGCGCGGACGACCGGCTGCACGCCCTTCTCGGGCTGTCCCCCGGTGACTTCGAGGGCACCGACAGGGCGCTCGCCGACGCGCTGGCTCCGCACGACGCGCACCTGGTCCTGGCCGCGCTGCGCGACGCCGCCACCGGGAAACCGCCCGCCGCACCGCTGAGCCTGCGGGCGCCGGACGGCACGCCGCGGCTGCTGGACGTCTGGCCGACCGCCGAGGGCGGGGCCACGGAGCAGGTGGGCGGCGTGGTGATCGCCCCCGGGCCCGCCACCTGCGCGGACGGCGCGGCCGACCTGCTGCCGCAGGGCGTGTTCTGCCTGGACCGGCTGGGGCTGATCGTGTACGCCAACGGGGCCGCGGCCCGGCTCGCCGGCCGGGACCGGGAGTGGCTGCTCGGCCGTCCCCTGTGGGAGGCGATGCCGTGGCTGGCCGGTGCGCCGTACGACGACCATCTGCGCGGTGCGCTGCTGTCCCCGGATCCGGTGCACTTCCATGTGCGCCGCCCGGTCGGGGGAGACGGCGAGCCCGGTGCCGACGACTGGCTCGCCGTCTCGGTGCATTGCGGCGAGGACCTGCTGACCTGCACGCTCGTCCCGGCCAGCCGCATGGACGCACCGGTCGGGCCGGCCGTGGAGGAGCACGTGCTGGAGGACACGGTGGCGGCGGGCGGCGCGATGGCGCCGCTGTACCGGCCGATCGCCCTGGCCATCGCGCTGACGGACGCGGTGACCGCCCGGCAGGTGTCGGCGGTGGTGGTGCGCGAACTGCTGCCCGCATTCGGCGGCGGGTGCCTCGCCATCTACCTGCTCCAGGAACGGCACTTCTATCTCGCCTGGGAGAGCGGCTTCCCGAAGGGGTTCCTCGATCCGTTCGAGGGCGTCGGCCTCGACGCCCGGCTGCCGGGCGTGGAGTGCCTGACCACGGGCCGGCCGCTGTTCTTCGAGTCCATGCAGCAGATGGCGGCCGCGTATCCGGGCATGCCGCTGGACGCCGACGAGGGCGCCCGGGCCTTCCTGCCGCTGATCGCCTCCGGCCGGCCGGTCGGCTCGTGCATCCTCGGCTTCGACCGCTCGCGCGGCTTCAGCACCGAGGAGCGCACGGTGCTCACCGCGCTCGCCGGGCTGATCGCGCACGCCATGGAGCGGGCGCAGCGCTACGACAGCGAGGCGGCCCTGGCCCGCGGCCTGCAGCAGGCGCTGCTGCCCCGCCGGCTGTCGGTGCATCCGCAGGTGGAGACGGCGGGCAGGTATCTGCCGGGTACGCAGGGCATGGACGTGGGCGGCGACTGGTACGACGTGGTCGAGGCGGGCGACGGGCTGGCCCTGGTGATCGGCGATGTGCAGGGGCACGGGGTGCAGGCCGCGGCCACCATGGGGCAGCTGCGCAGTGCCGTGCGCGCGTTCGCGCTGGGCGACCGGCCGCCCGACGAGGTGCTGAGCGGCACCAACCACCTGCTGATCGACCTCGACCCGGGTCAGTTCGCCAGCTGCTGCTATCTGCGGCTGGACCCCGCCACCGGCCGTGCCCGGATCGCCCGGGCGGGACATCCGCCGCCGCTGCTGCGCTCCCCCGACGGACGGACCCGGCTGCTGGACATCCCGGGCGATGTCGTCCTGGGGGTGGATCCGCAGGCCCGCTACCCGGTGGCCGAACTGCTGCTGGAGCCGGACGCGATCCTCGCCCTGTACACGGACGGGCTGGTGGAGCGGCCGGGCGCGGACATCGACGACGGTATCGAGGCGCTGCGGCTGGCGCTCGCCAGGGCGGGGGCCGCCGCCGGGCGCCGGGCCGGGCGGTCCCTGACCGGGGTCGCCGACCGGCTCACGGCCGAGGCCCGGCACGCCACCAACCGCCCCGACGACGTCGCGCTACTGCTCGCCGCCCGCCGTTCGGCTCCCGTACGCCACCGGTGAGCGCATGGCGGTGCACCGATCGGCCGCAGTCACCCGGGTGACGGTCTCGCCGCAGCGGGCCCGGCAGTGTAGACATGGGCACATGGTGCGACTGTCCGGCCGGAGCGCGACTCGGCGGCCCCGTCCTTCCGAGTCCCCGCGCGCATCGGCGGGCCCCGGGCCGCGGGGTCCGGGCGGGAACGGCGGCAGGCCCGGGGCCCTGCGGTCGGTGGTGACCGGGCGCAGCGTCGCCGGACAGGTGTTCGTCCTCCAAGTGGTGATCGTGCTGCTGCTGGTCGTCTCGGCGGTGGTGGCGCAGGTGCTCCAGGTGCGGCGCGACACGGATCTGGAGGCCCAGAACCGTTCCATCGCCGTCGCTCAGTCGTTCGCGAACGCGCCGGGCACCGCGGCCGCGCTGCGCACTGCGGACCCGACGGCGATCCTCCAGCCGAAGGCAGAGGCCACGCGCAAGGCAACCGGTGTGGACTTCGTCGTCGTGATGAACACCGACGGCATCCGCTACACGCACCCCAAACCCGACCGCATCGGCAAGAAGTTCGTCGGCACCATCGGCCCGGCGGTGGCCGGGGGCACGGTGGTCGAGCACGTCAACGGCACGATAGGTCCGCTGGTCCAGGTCGTGGTGCCGGTGAAGGATCCGTCCGGCAAGGTGGTGGGCCTGGTGTCGTCGGGCATCACCACCGCGCACGTGGGCGGGGCCGCCAACCAGCAGCTGCCCCTGCTGCTCGCGGCGGCAGCGGCGGCGCTCGCGCTGGCCACCGCGGGCACGGCCCTGGTCAGCAGACGGCTGCTGCGCCAGACCCACGGCCTCGGGCCGCACGAGATGACCCGGATGTACGAGCACCACGACGCGGTGCTGCACGCGGTCCGGGAGGGTGTGCTGATCGTCGGCGACGGTGGCCGGCTGCTGCTCGCCAACGACGAGGCGCAGCGGCTGCTGGACCTGCCGCAGGACGCCGAGCGGCGCAGCGTGCTGGAGCTGGGCCTGGACGACGAGACGGCGGCGCTGCTGGCCTCGGGCCGGGTGGCCACGGACGAGGTGCACCTGGTCAAGGACCGGCTGCTGGCGATCAACCAGCGGCCCACCGATGTGCGCGGCGGCCCGGCCGGCAGTGTCACCACGCTGCGCGACTCCACCGAGCTGCGCGCCCTGTCGGGCCGGGCGGAGGTGGCGCGCGAGCGGCTGAACATGCTGTACGACGCCGGGGTGGGCATCGGCACCAGCCTGGACGTGGCCCGTACCGCCGAGGAACTGGCCGGGCTGGCGGTGCCCCGGTTCGCGGACTTCGCGACCGTGGACTTGTTCGACGCCGTCCTGCACGGCGAGGAGCCCAAGCCGGGCACCGCGCTGCGCCGCGCCGCCTGCGCCGGCGTCCGCAAGGACTCCCCGCTGTACCCGGTGGGCGAGCGGATCCGGTTCGTGGCCACCTCGCCGCAGGCGCGCAGCCTGACCACCGGGCAGTCGGTCCTGGTGCCCGTCCTGCGCGAGGCGTCGGGCTGGCGCGCGCAGCACCCGGAACGCACCGGCCAGGTCCTGGAGTACGGCATCCACTCGCTGATCACCGTGCCGCTCAGGGCGGGCAACCTGGTGCTGGGCGTGGCGAACTTCTGGCGTTCGGAGAAGCCGCAGCCGTTCGACTCCGAGGAGCTGGCGCTCGCCGAGGAGCTGGTCGCGCGGGCGGCGGTGTCCATCGACAACGCCCGCCGGTACACGCGTGAACACAGCATGGCAGTCACTCTCCAGCGCAGTCTGCTGCCGCGCTCGCTGCCGGAGCAGGGCGCGCTGGAGATCGCCTACCGCTATCTGCCCGCGCAGGCCGGGGTGGGCGGCGACTGGTTCGACGTGCTGCCGCTGTCCGGGGGCCGGGTGGCGCTGGTGGTGGGGGACGTGGTGGGGCACGGGCTGCACGCGGCGGCCACCATGGGCCGGCTGCGCACGGCGGTGCACAACTTCTCCGCGCTGGATCTGCCGCCCGACGAACTCCTCGGCCTGCTGGACGAGTTGGTGGGTCGGATCGACCAGGACGAGACCGCCGCGGACGGCTCCGCGGCGATCGCCGGCGCGACCTGCCTGTACGCGGTGTACGACCCCGTGTCGCGGCGGTGCAGCATCGCCCGGGCCGGCCATCCGCCGCCCGCGCTGGTGCCGCCGGAGGGCGGCGTGGAGTTCCCGGAGGTGCCAGCCGGACCGCCGCTGGGTCTGGGCGGGCTGCCGTTCGAGACGGCCGAACTGGAGCTGGCGGAGGGCAGCCGGCTGGTGCTGTACACCGACGGGCTGGTGGAGGACCGGGAACGGGACATCGACGTCGGTCTCGAGCTGCTGAGCGACGCCCTGCGGGGCACGCCGGACGGCTCGCCGGAGGAGACCTGCCGCGCCGTGCTGGACCGGCTGCCGGCCCGGCCCAGCGACGACGTCGCGCTGATCGTCGCCCGGACCCGGGTGCTGGGCGGCGACCGGGTCGCCGAGTGGCAGGTGCCGTCCGACCCGGCGGCGGTGTCCGAGGTGCGGTCCGCGGTGACCCGGCGGCTCGCCGACTGGGACCTGGAGGAGCTGGGCTTCACCACGGAGCTGATCCTGAGCGAGCTGGTCACCAACGCCATCCGCTACGGGCGCGGTCCGATCGGGGTACGGCTGCTGCGCGACCGCACGCTGATCTGCGAGGTGTCCGACACCAGCACGACCTCGCCGCATCTGCGGTATGCGGCGACCACGGACGAGGGCGGCCGGGGCCTGTTCCTGGTCGCACAGCTCGCCGAGCGCTGGGGCACCCGCTACACCCCCCACGGCAAGATCATCTGGGCGGAGCAGTCACTGCCCTGACCTTGGTCCTGCCTCCTAGGTCCTGTCGTCACATTCCCGCCGTCCGCCCGGAGGGCGGGAATGTGACGACAGGGCCTAGCGGTGGCCTAGCGGTCGGTCCGGGGACGGCGAGGGCCCGGCGGGTGACGACGCTCGGTTCGCCGCGTTCGCCGGGGCCGTGCGAGGCACCTGGCTGCGCGGCGACCGGGCGCGCGTGCGGTCCGCCGGGCCCGTCGCGACTTCCCGGTTCGCCCGAGCGGGGGCGGCCCTCAGGCGCTCAGCCGCTCAGCCGCTCGCGCAGGAGCTGCTTGCCCATCTCGGCGCCCTTGCGGCTGTCCGCCTGAGCCTTGTGGAACAGGTCGATCAGCTCGCGGTCGTTGTCGCGTTCGGCGTCGTGGATGTACGTCTCCAGGCGGAGGGCGTTGTCCAGGCACGCCTCGACGTACCAGATGAGGTCGTAGTTCTTGTCGCGCGTACCGGTGATGCCACCTGTCTCAGTGGAGCTGGTCATACGGGGTCTCCTCCTTCTTCCGACCCTGCGTCGTTCTCCTTCCGGAGACCTCCGGGTACCCGCACGACCTGCGGACACACCGCCCCGACGGTCAGCCGAGGGCGCGGTCCAGATTGAACGCGGCGCTGATCAGGGACAGGTGCGTGAACGCCTGCGGGAAGTTCCCCTGTTGCTCGCCGGTACGGCCGATCTCCTCGGCGTACAGGCCGAGGTGGTTGGCGTACGTGAGCATCTTCTCGAAGGCCAGCCGGGCATCGTCGAGCCGGCCGGCCCGCACCAGCGCCTCGACGTACCAGAAGGAGCAGATCGAGAAGGTGCCCTCGTCGCCGCGCAGTCCGTCGGGGCTGGCCTGTGGGTCGTAGCGGTAGACGAGGGAGTCGGAGACCAGGTCCTCGGTGAGGGCGTCCAGGGTGGACAGCCACTTGGGGTCGGTGGGTGCGACGAACTTGGCGAGCGGCATCATCAGCAGCGAGGCGTCCAGCACGTCGCCGCCCTCGTACTGCACGAAGGCGCCGCGCCGCTCGGACCAGCCGCGGTCCATGATGCGCCGGTAGATCGCGTCGCGGGCCTGCCGCCAGCGGGGCAGCTCGGCGGGCAGGCCGCGGTGGTTGGCGAGGCGGATGGCCCGCTCGATGGCCACCCAGCACATCAGCCGCGAGTACAGGAAGTTCTTCCGGCCGCCGCGGGTCTCCCAGACGCCCTCGTCGGGCTGGTCCCAGTGGGCGCACACCCAGTCGACCAGCTTGCACACGTCGTCCCACTGGCCGCTGGAGATCGGCTGCGCCCACTTGTCGTACAGGTAGATCGAGTCGATCAGGGCCCCGTATATGTCCAGCTGGAGCTGGTCCGCGGCGGCGTTGCCGACCCGGACCGGGGCGGAGCCCAGATGGCCCTCCAGGTGCGGCAGATCGCGCTCGGGCAGGTCGGGGCGGCCGTCGATGCCGTACATGATCTGCAGCGGCGGCGCCGAGCTGTCAGTGTCGCAGGGGCTGACGTGCGTGGTCAGGAAGCGCATGAAGGCCTCGGCCTCCCCGGCGAAACCGAGCCGCAGCAGCGCGTACACGGCGAAGGCGGCGTCCCGCACCCACACGTACCGGTAGTCCCAGTTGCGCTCGCCGCCCACCTGCTCGGGCAGGCTGGTGGTGGGGGCGGCGACGATGGCTCCGGTGGGCGCGTAGGTCAGCAGCTTCAGGGTCAGGGCGGAGCGGTGCACCATCTCGCGCCAGCGGCCCCGGTAGCGGGACTGGTGCAGCCAGCGCCGCCAGTAGGCGACCGTGGCGTTGAACTGGTGCTCGGCCTCGGCGTGGGCGCAGCCGCGGGGGGCCACCGCGTCGCCCACCTGGTCGAGGGCGAACACCGCCGACTCCCCCTCGCCGAGCTTGAAGTCGGCGCGCGCGTCCCGGTCGTCGCACTCCAGGTCGACCGTGGAGATCAGTGCCAGGGACCGCTCGGCGGACTCGAAGACGACGGTGCCGCCGGTGGTGCGCAGGGTGTGTGGGGCCGCGCCGTAGTCGAACCGGGGGGCGACCAGCACCCGGAACGGGACGGTGCCGCGCACGCAGACCACGCGCCGGATCAGCCGGTGCCGGCCCGCCTCGCCCTCGCCGGCCGCGGTGTCGGAGGTGACCGGCATGAAGTCCTGCACCTCACCGACGCCGTCCTCGGTGAAGAACCGGGTGATCAGTACGTTGGTGTCGGGGAAGTAGAACTGCTTGGTGCGCGCGGGTACGGCGGCGGCCAGCTCGAAGCAGCCGCCGCGCTCGGCGTCGAGGATGGCCGCGAACACGCTGGGGGCGTCGAAGGACGGACAGCAGTACCAGTCGATCGTGCCGTTTGTGCCGACCAGGGCCACACTGCGCAGGTCGCCGATGAGTCCGTGCTCGGCGATGGGCAGGTAGCGGGGACGGGTCCGGCCGTCCTCGGGAATCGGGGTCTCGGCCATCTGCGGCCTCCCGGTGAGCGGTGCGAGGTGTTTTCCAGCTTAGGAGCGTGTGCTCTCGGGTGGCGTGGGAAGGCGCTGCGGGGAATGGTGAGAGTGTGCCCCGTTCGGCGGCACCGGCACGGATGCGGTCATCCGGACCGAGGAGGAGGCATCATGTCGACGATCACACCCGACGAATCCCGGTCGTCCGACGACCACTGCACCCCGGACGCCCTGCTCCACTCCGCTCCCTCCAGGGATGTCACCCCGGAGGACCTGGTGATGGCGGCGGGCAGGGACGTCACACCGAAGAACCTCGACTGGGCACGGCGCAAGATGGAGAAGGAGGGCCCGACAGCCATCGAGAGGCTGATGCCGTAGGGCGGTCCGGGGAAGCAGGGGGCTACGTTTCAACGGGGGCAGAACGGCCGTCCCCAGGGGCGCGGGGCGCGAGCGGTCACAGACGACCCGCGCCCGCCGGACGGCGCAAACCCCTACGGCGAAGACGCGTCGGCGGCACACACCACCCGTTGCCAGCGCACCGCGTTGTTGGCCAAGCCGCCACGGTTCCAGCGCTGGTCGAGCGGCTGGGCATGACCGTCGGCGTCGGTTGCGCGTGCGCCCACGGCATACTCGCCGGGCGACGCGGCCCACGTGAGCTGCCACGCCTGCCAAGCCCACCGGTGCCCGTTCGTGACCGGGTCGAGGTGGGCTGACGCCCAGGAGGCGCCGCCATCCGTGCTGACGTCCACCGAGGAAACGGGCCCCCGGCCGGACCAGGCACGACCGAAGAGCCTCACCGGCCCCGGCCGTACCACCCGTGTCCGGGACATGAAGTCGGGGAACCCCGGGGGGACGCACAGCGCGCGCGGCGCGATCCGTGTGACCGGCTCGCCCTCGTCGTCGGCGGCGCGCCGGATCCGGTAGGCGACCGAGTGCTGGAATCCCGTGAACGGCACGTCGGTGACGGTGACCGAGCGCAGCCATTTCACGTGCGCCATGCCGTACCAGCCGGGCACGATCAGGCGGAGCGGCCGGCCGTGCTGCGGGGGCAGCGGCGCGCCGTTCATCTCGGTGGCGATCAGCACCCGGGGATCGTCGCCGGCGGCGACGGCCAGGGGCAGGGCGCGCTGGTAGTCCTGCTCGACCCCCCGCTCGACTCCGTGGTCGGCTCCGGTGAAGACGACGTCCACGGCCGCCGGATCCGCGCCGGCCTCGGCGAGCAGCAGCCCGAGCGGCACTCCGGTCCAGTCGGCGGTGCCGACCGCCTCTACCAGCCACGGCTGGCTGACCGGCCGGGGGGTGAGCAGGGCCCGGCCGTTGCCCGCGCACTCCAGCGTGACCCGGGTAGTGACCTGCGGGAAGGACAGCAGGTCGGCGAGGGACAGGTCGAGCGGGGTGCGCACCCGGCCGTCGACGGTCAGCCGCCAGGCACCGGCGTCCGGCACGTACGGGATGTCGTAGTGCGTGAGGACGTAGTGCAGCCCGGGCGGGGTGACGTCGTGCCGGAGCGCCTCCAGGGGCAGACCGTGGTTGCGGGTGGCCAGCGCGAGTTCGTCGGCGCCGATCCCCTCGCCTGGGCCGGCCAGCCGGGCGGGGGCGCTCACGTCGCCGGGTCGCTGACCCATGCCGTCATTGTGCTCCCGGCACACCGGCCGGCGACAAGAGCGCCGCTGATCAATAGGCGATGCGGTCGGCCTTGGCCAGCCACGTGTCGAACGGCTGGGTGCGGTTGGGCAGGTCCAGGTGCTCGACCGCCATGGGCCACGCCGAGTGGGGCCTCTTCTCGAACAGGTCGTAGAACTTGCGGTCGTCGAAGCCGGCCACCGCGGCGTCGTGTCGGTCGGCGGAGTAGACGAGCCGGTCGACCCGGGCCCACAGGGCGGCGGACAGGCACATCGGGCATGGCTCACATGAGGTGATCAGGACGCAGCCTTCGAGGGAGAAGGTGTTCAGCCTCTTGCAGGCGGCGCGCATCGCGCTGACCTCGGCGTGCGCGACGGGGTCCAGGGTGGAGGTGACCTGGTTGTTGCCGGTGGCGACGACCTCGCCGTCCTTGGCGACCAGGGCGCCGAACGGGCCGCCGCCGTTGGTCACGCTGGTGGTGGCCAGGATGATCGCCTTTTCCATCCAGGCGCGCTCGGAGTCCTGGATGTTCGCTTCCTGGGCGTGCGTGGTCATGATCGCTCCTTCGGGGAGGTGGGGTGGGTGGTGCGGGGTGTCGCCGCCCGGCGGGACGGTGCACGGGCAGCCGGTCAGGGGGGCGTGGTCGGACGTCGTAGAGCTGTTCCGGCGGGACCGGCGTGTGGGTGAGGTTCAGGCCGGTGGCGTTGCGGACGGCGTTCTCGACGGCCGGGGTGGCGGAGATGGTGAGCGGTGCGCCGACCGGACAGCGTCTCAGCCAAGATTTCCCCCCTGTGTGACCGGATGTCAGTCCCATCTGCTGCCACTCGCTGTGCGTCGTTGCAGCTTGTACGAGGAGTACACAGTCAACGGGGTAGAGTCAGCCAGGCGTGGAAGGCATGAAAGCAGCCACCGGACGCCACACGATCTTTGGAGAGTCCTACAAGAACCGGCCACGTTCTCGGCGTGAGGAAACTCCTACGGCATGCCCGGCGGACCGTCGCTCCGGCGGCCCCGCGCAAGGTGTTGCCCCGCTTGGTGACGGCGAGAGGGAGTTCGGGCGGGGAGCAGCCCTCATGCGGGTCTCGACCGGGCGGACGTCCTGTCGGCGGAGCCGTGCCGCTGGTGCTCGGGCTGCTGTGCCTGCGGGGCGGCTTCTGACCTGGGGAAAGGTCAGGAGCCGGACTGCTCGGCCGTGGCCAGGCCTTCCGTCCACTTCTCCTCGATGCGGCCCGCCTTCCACACCAGCAGGGCGATCGCCCAGGTGGCGAAGAACAGGCCGACGATGACGAACCCGACGGTGTTGAGGTCGAGGCCGGAGACCCAGTCCCAGAAGGCGCCGTGCAGGTCGAGCTTGTCGGCGAGGAGGCCGAGGAGTTCGACGGTGCCGATGATGAGGGCGACGGCGACGGACAGCCCGGTGATGGTGAGGTTGTAGTAGACCTTGCGGACCGGCTTGGAGAACGCCCACTCGTAGGCGAAGTTCATGAACGAGCCGTCGATGGTGTCCAGCAGGGACATGCCGGCCGCGAAGAGGACGGGCAGGCAGAGGATCGCGTACCAGGGCAGGCCCGAGGCGGCGCCGGAGCCGGCGAGGACCAGCAGGGCGATCTCCGTCGCGGTGTCGAAGCCGAGGCCGAACAGCAGGCCCAGCGGGTACATCTGCCACGGCTTGCTGATCGAGCCGGTGACCCGGCCCAGCAGGCGGTTCATGAAGCCGCGGTTGTTCAGCTGCGTCTCCAGCGCGGCCTCGTCGTAGGCGCCGGAGCGCATCTGCCGGAAGACCTTCCAGATGCCGGCCAGGATCACGAGGTTGATGCCGGCGATGAGGTAGAGGAAGGTGCCGGAGACCGTCGTACCGATCAGGCCGGTGACCTGGTGCAGGTGTGAGTTGTCGTCGCGGACCGGTCCGGCCAGGGTCTTCAAGCCGAGCGAGAGCAGCAGCGAGAGGCCGAAGACGATGCTGGAGTGACCGAGGGAGAACCAGAAGCCGACCGAGAGCGGGCGCTGTCCCTCGCCCATCAGCTTGCGGGTGGTGTTGTCGATCGCCGCGATGTGGTCGGCGTCGAAGGCGTGCCGCATGCCGAGGGTGTAGGCGGTGACACCGATGCCGATGCCGAAGGACTGGGTTCCCACGCTGAGGTGCTGCGGAGCGATGACGCCGATCAGCAGGCCCCAGCCGATGATGTGCAGGGCGAGCACGAACGCGGCCATTCCGCCGACCCGGGTCCATTCCTGACGCGTCATGGAGCCGCGGACACGCTGCCAGGCCGAGCGCTTGGCGTCGGCCTGGGCGGGGAGGGACGGAGCGGAACCAGGGGCGGCCGTCATCGGGAGGGGCATCCTTCTGTGGTGCGGGTACGGCTGCACAGCGCAGCCGTGCGCTATACAACCGTACTTGCAACCAATGTGCAATAAGGCCCCCGGAGCCGTCAGGCGGAGAGCATGCCCCGGCCCAGCCAGTCCTCGGTGTCCCGGACGCCGGGCAGGGCGAAGAAGTAGCCGCCGCCCGTCGGGGAGATGTAGTCCACCAGGGGCTCGTCGATCAGCCGGGTCTGCACGGCCTCGAACTGGCGCTTGACGTCCTGGTTGTAGCAGCAGAAGACCAGGCCCATGTCGAGGTTGCCGACGTTGTCCACGCCCCGGTCGTAGTTGTAGCCGCGGCGCAGGATCCGGGAGCCGTCGGTCTCGGCCTTGCGCGGGTTGGCGAGGCGGATGTGGGCGTCGAGCGGGATCGCGGTGCCGTGCGGGTCCTTGGCGTACTGGGGGATGTCGGTCTCCTTGGCGCCGTCGAGCGGGGCGCCGGTGTCCTTGCGGCGGCCGAACATTTTCTCCTGCTCGGTGAGCGAGACCCGGTCCCAGAACTCGACCAGCATCCGGATGATCCGGATGACCTGGTAGCTGCCGCCCTTGGTCCAGGCCGGCTCGCCCTGGCCGTCGCCGACCCAGATCAGCTTGTCCGTCTCGCGCGCGGAGGTGACGTCCGGATTGGCGATGCCGTCCTTGAAGCCGAGCAGGTTGCGCTGGGCGCCGGTGGGGCGTGGGGCGTTCTGGAAGCCGTCGATGCGCCACTTGATCTGCATGGCGCCCCGGGTGTGCCGGGCTATGTCGCGCAGCGCGTGCAGCACGGTGTCCGTGCTCTGGGCGCAGATCTGCAGGGACAGGTCGCCATGGCACTCGGCGGCCTTCAGGTTGTCGTTGGGGAAGGTCCGCATCGGGGTGAGCCGGGCGGGCCGGACCTTGGCGAGGCCGTAGCGGTCGTCGAAGAGGGAGGCGCCGACGCCGACGGTGACGGTGAGGGCGTCGGAGGGCACCTCGGGGCCGAGGATGCCGTTGTCGGAGGGCGGCGCGCCGACGCCCAGGTCGGTGGGGGTGCCTCCGGAGGTGAGGAAGCGGGCCCGCTCGGTGATGGTCCGCAGCAGGTCGGTCAGGCCCTTGCGGTCGTCGGCGATGACGTCCAGGGAGACGAAGGTGGCGGCGGCCGGTGCCGGGGTGATGATGCCGGCCTGGTGGGCGCCGTGGAAGGGGACCTTCGCCGTGCCGTCCGGGCCGGTGGTCTGCGCCTGGGCCGTGCCGCCGCTCTCGCCGAGGGCGAAGCCGCCGCCAGCCAGGACCGCTCCGGCGGCACCGGCGCCCAGCGCGGTCCGCACGAAGGAGCGGCGGGCGGGGCCGACCGGGCAGGCCGACGGTTCGGCAGTGGACATCGCAGGGTTCCCTTCGGGGTGTGGGTGGGCGGACATCGTCGGGCGGGCGTCGGTCATCAGGCGGACTTCCGGATCTCGAGCAGGTCCGGGATGGGGGCGAGGTCTTCCAGCAGCTGGCCGGTGGCGCCGTTCAGCCGCTGCCGGTCGGCCTGGGCGAGCTGGTCGACGGGGGTCCAGTGGGTGCCGTCGTGGGCGGCGTCCAGGAGTTTCTGCACGCGGGCGATGTCCGCGTCGACCGTCGGGAGCAGCTTCGGGGCGCGGCTGGTGAGCAGCGGCTTGAGGACGGTGAGCAGCTCGCGGGTGCCGGCCAGGTTGGCGTCGGCGGTGGCGAGGTTCGTGCCGCTGCCCTCGTCGGTGTCGCCGGTCAGCTCGAACTGGAGGGTGTTCTCCAGGATCTCGTGCGTGCGCAGCGGCAGGTCGCCGGGGTCGAAGTCCTGGCTCGGGAACGCCTTCTGCAGTCCGGCGGAGTCGGTGGCGAGCTGCTGGGCGGGGCCGGTCAGGTCCTTGGCCGACTGACCGTGCCACAGGCCGTACTCGATGCGGTGGAAGCCGCTGAAGTTCTTGTCGTTCACACCGTTGGTCAGCCCGTCGGCCCGGCCGTTGATCTTCTTGTCGAAGTCCTCGAAGGTGCCGTAGGCAGCGCCTAGCGAGGAGTAGGTCAGGTGGGCGGTGAGCCAGTCGGTGCGGGCCTTGTCCAGGTGGTTGCCCCGGATGTCGTCGGCGAGGGTCCTGGTCTGACCGACGAGGGTGGCCAGGCCCTGGCCGACGTAGGCCTTGTACGCCGTCAGCGGTGCGGCGAGGTCCTGCTCGGAGACGGGGACGACCGGCTTGGCCGCGCCGCCGCCGCTGACGGTGACCGCCTTGGAGGTGACGGCCTTGCCGCCGGTGGGGACGCAGCGCCAGGCGTAGGTGCCGCCGGCGACGGTGGCGACGAGGTCGCGGGTGGTACCGGGGGCGAGGCCCTCGATCTCGCCGTAGACCGCGCTGGTCGACGGGTCGATGAGGTACACCTCGGAGGTCTTGCCGCCGGTGTTGTGCATCTGGAAGGACTGCCGGCCGGGCTTGGGCGCGGTGAAGCCCTTGCCGCACTCGGTCTCGGAGACGGCGACGGTCTGGTCACCGGCGGGCTTGGGCCGGGAGAGGGCGACGACGAGTCCGGCGATCACGGCGGGTACGGCGACCACGGCGGCGGGCACCACCCAGACCGGGCGGCGCCGCTCGGGCCGGCCGGCCTTCGGCTGCGGCTCGGGGCGTTCCTTCGCCGGCTTCGGGGCGGTGGTCCGCACACCGCGCACGAACAGCGTCATCACGACGACCAGGTAGGCGACGTAGGCCACCACCTGGAGCCAGGTCATGGTCGGGGTGAGATTGAACACGCCCTGGACGAGGGTGCTGTACCAGGAGCCGGCGTCGACGCTGCTCGCGAGGTCGACCGCATAGGCGGCCTTGCCGGGCAGCACGCCGCCCTCCTGCAGGTCACGCAGGCCGTAACCGAGGACGCCGGCCGCGATGACGATCAGCACGGCGCCGGTGGCGGTGAAGAACTTCGTCAGGTTGATCTTCAGCACGCGCCGGTACAGGCCCCAGCACAGGCCTACCGCAAGGGCGAGGCCGATGGCGGCGCCGGTCAGCGGTCCGGCCGACTCGCCGGCCGCCTGCGCGGTGGTCCACAGGAAGAGGGCCGTCTCCAGGCCCTCACGGCCGACCGCGAGGAAGGAGGTCAGGATCAGGACCCCGGAGCCCATGGCGAGGGCGCCGGTCACCTTCTCCTTCAGCTCGCCGGAGAGACTGCGGGCCGAGCGGCGCATCCAGAAGACCATGGCGGTGACGAACGCGACGGCGATCACGCTGAGGATGCCGCCGAACGCCTCCTGCGCGGTCTGCGGCATGGACGCGGCGGTGAACGTGAGCACCGCGCCGAAGCTCATGGCCACGGCGACGGCGGCCAGGACGCCGGTCCACACCTGGGGCAGCCGCGACCGCGCTTCGGCCCTGACCAGGGTGGCGACGAGAATGGAGACGATCAGTCCGGCTTCGAGCCCCTCCCTGAGTCCGATCAGGAAACTCGGAAACGCGTCGTCCCACATGCCCTGCTGCCCTCCCTGTTAGTTAGTGAAGGCATACCTTACCTTCGCGGACCATCATGACCACGATCATGTAGTCGACTGGTCATAAACCGGCAACGGGAAAGTAAAGTCCGGGAACGTTCGCCACTCTCCGTTCGTCTACAGTCCGTTGGAACGTCTACAAATGTGTAGTCAAACCTTGTCGAGGCAAGTCGAGGGAAAGGGCGTACGGCGATGGCCACTCCCCCACACCTGGCGTCGCAGCTCGCGGTCAACGTGCTCGACGCCCACTCGCTGCTCGCCGCCTTCGGCGTGCTCGGCGTCGGCGTCGTGCTCTTCGCCGAGACGGGCCTGCTGATCGGGTTCTTCCTGCCCGGAGACTCCCTGCTGTTCACCGCCGGGCTGCTGTGCACGGGCAGGTCCGACAGCGGGGTGCACCTCTCGCTCGGCCCGCTGCTCGTCGCGGCGGCCGTCGGCGCGCTGGCCGGCGCCCAGTGCGGGTTCCTGATCGGGCGGAAGGCGGGCGGCGCGCTGCTGGCCCGCAGCCGGTCGGCGAAGCTGCGCGAGGGCGCGCAGCGCGCCGAGGAAATGCTGGAGCGGTACGGACACGCGAAGGCGATCGTGCTGGCCCGCTTCATCCCCGTGGTGCGCACGGTACTGAACCCGCTGGCCGGCGCGCTCGAGGTCCCGTCCCGGACGTTCACCCTCTGGCAGGTGGCGGGCGGGCTCGTGTGGAGCCTCGGTGTCACGCTCGCCGGATACGCGCTGGGCTCCTCGATCCCGAACATCGACAAGTATCTGCTGCCGGTGATCGCGCTGATCGTCGTCGTGTCCCTCCTCCCGCTCGCGGCCGAGGTGCTGCGCTCCCGCAGGGCGGCCAAGGAGGAGGCGAGCTGATGCTGTCCGCCCTGTCGGGCTCGTCGGTCGACGGGCCGCTGTACACCGACGTGGTGGACCTGGCGCACCGCTCCCCCGGCTGGCTGGACGCAGCGATCGCCATGTGGTCGGCGTACGGACTGGCGGTGTTCGCACTGCTCATGGTGGTGGGCTGGTGGCGGGCCCGCCGGGACGGGGCGACCGCGGCCATGACCGCGCTGACCGTGCCCGTGGCGGTGCTGGTGGCGTTCGCCGTGAACAGCGCCGTGAAACCGCTGGTCGCCGAGGACCGGCCGTGCCGCCACCTGGCGTTCCGCACGCTGGAGGCGTGTCCGGCGCGGGGCGACTGGGCGTTCCCGAGCAATCACACCGCGATCGCCTGGGCCGCGGCGGTCGCCCTGTTCTTCGTCTCCCGGCGGCTGGGCGCGGTCGCCTCGGTGTGCGCCCTCGCCATGGCGGCCTCCCGGGTGTGGGTCGGGGTGCACTATCCGCACGACGTCGTCGCGGGGGCGGCGCTCGGCGGGCTGGTCGGCTTCCTGTCCATGATCGTCCTGCGCCGCTGGCCGACCTGCCTCGCGGGGCGGCTGTCGGCGACCCGGCTGCGCCCGCTGCTGGTCGCGGGCACCGCATGAAGCCCGGGAAGGTCGCGGAGCCGGCGGGCACGGTGGCCCTCGGCGCCTGGATGGCGTTCGCCGCACTGGCCGCTGTGGTGGTGAGCGACCAGGCCGGACCCCTCGGCGTGGACCGGGGCCTGCTGTCGTGGTCCGCCGGGCACCGCCCGCCGCTCGCGCTGACGCTGGCCCGCGGCCTGACCGACACAGGCACGGGCGTCGTGCCGTACGTCCTGGTGATCCTGGCCGGGCTGATCGCGGGCCGCACCTGGCGGCAGCGGCTGGTGGCCGTGCCGCTCGGCGTGGTCTGCCTGGGCGCGGGCCAGGCGGTGCGGTACGGCGTGATGGAGCTGGTCGCCAGGGCCCGGCCGCCGCACCACTACTGGCAGGCCCACGCCTCCGGCTGGTCCTTCCCCTCCGGTCACACCACCACGTCCGCGCTGACGGCGGGCCTGCTGATGGTGGCGCTGTACCTGCGCGCCCCGCGCGGCAGGACCGTGCTGTGTCTGCTGGTCGCATGCTGGGGGGCGGGGGTCGGGCTGACCCGTGTCTTCCTGGGCGTGCACTGGTTCACCGACGTGGTCGGCGGCTGGCTGCTCGCCGTCGGCTGGCTCGGCGTGTTCGTCTGCGCGGTGGCCCGGTGGCTGCCCGGTCGATATGTCCCCCGTGCCCCTGAGCCCGGCACACCCCACTCGAACAACGCGGCCGACGGGCCGGTGGAGAGACATGCGCCCCAGGATCCTCATCGTCGAGGACGATCACGCCCTGCGTGACGTGCTGCGCCGTGGTCTGCAGGACGAGGAGTTCGACACGGTCTGTGCCGGCGACGGCGCCACCGCCCTGCGGCTGGCGACACCTGACGTGTCCGCCGTCGTGCTGGACGTCGGCCTGCCCGACGCCGACGGCCGCGACGTCTGCCAGGCGATGCGGGCCAACGGCTTCCTCGCCCCGGTCGTCTTCCTGACCGCGCGGCACGGACTGACGGACCGCCTGTCCGGGTTCTCGGCCGGCGGGGACGACTACCTGCCCAAGCCGTTCCACCTCGCCGAGCTGGCCGCCCGGCTGCGCGCCGCCCTGCGCCGGGCCGCACCGCCGGCGGCGTCGGCCACCGCGGAGGAAGAGGAACTGGTGCTGGACGCCGTACGGCACAGCGCCACCGTGTCCGGCAGGCGCGTCGATCTCACACCGACGGAGTTCCGGCTGCTGGCGGCACTCAGCGCGGCCGGCGGGGAGCTGGTGCGCCGCCGCGAACTGGTGCGTGCGGGCTGGCCGGAGGGGGCACAGGTCAGCGACAACACCCTGGACCAGTATCTGACCCGGCTGCGCCGCAAGCTGCGCGCCGCGGGCAGCGAGCGGACGATCGCCACCGCACGCGGGATCGGCCACCGTCTGACATGAGGCCGCCGCACCACACGCGATCACCCCGAGCGCCTCGCGCCACGCCCTCCTGCGCGGCCGGCTCTCCCTCGTCGTACTGACCCACCCGTCGTACGGATCACCGCCGCACGGCCGACCGGCCCGCGTCACCCTGGCCGATCGCTGCCCGCGCCCCGGCGCGGCGCCGGGTCAGGGCGCGGCGTGCGGGCCGTCCGGGCGGGCGGTGCGCAGCCGGACCGTCTCGTGGCTGAGTTCGCCGGTCTCCGACTCCGGGAGCCGCTCGAAGCCGTCCGCCGTGATCACGCAGACGACGGGGAAGATGCGGCGGTTCACATCGGGGCCGCCGGTGGCCGAGTCGTCGTCCGCCGCGTCGTAGAGCGCCTGGAGTGCGGCGAGGACGGCCTCGCGCCGGGAGAGACCCGGCCGGTACAGCTTCTTCAGGGCGCCGCGGGCGTACGGAGAGCCGGAGCCCTCGGCGTAGAAGTCATGCTTCTCGTAGAGGCCGCCGGCCGCGTCGAAGCCGAAGATGCGGCCGCGGCCGCCGTCGGGCGCGGTGAGGTCGTACCCGGCGAGCAGCGGGACGACGGCGAGGCCCTGTATGGCCTGGGCGAGGTTGTCCCGGATCATGGCCGCGAGCCGGGTCGCCTTGCCGGCCAGGGTCATGGGGGTGCCCTCGATCTTCTCGAAGTGCGTGAGTTCGACCTGGTAGAGCCGCACCATGTCGACGGCGAGGCCGACGGTGCCGGCGAAGGCGACGGCTGTGTGGTCGTCGGCGGGGTGCACCTTCTCCAGGTCGCGCTGGGCGATCAGGTTGCCCATGGTGGCGCGGCGGTCGCCGGCGATCAGCACGCCGTCGCGGTAGGTGAGGGCGAGCACGGTGGTGCCGTGCGGGAACCGGTCGGGAGCCATCCGCGTCCCGGCGGGCAGCACGGGCGCCATGGGCAGCAGCCCGGGGCGGTGCGCAGCCAGGAACTCTGTGAAGGACGACGTCCCCGGCGTGAAGAACGCCTCGCCCGGCAAGCCCGCTGTGTCGTTCCCCGGCATGGCTCTCCCCCTCCTGTGCGGCATGCGACACCCGACTCCTACCTGCGGCGGGCGTGCGGGAAACTCCCCGTTCTCACAGCGCCTTGCGCCGCACCAGCACCCCGAGCACCAGCAGCCCCGGCAGCAGGGGCAGCCACACGGTCAGCAGCCGGTACCCGAGCACGGCGGAGGCGGCGGCCGCGCCGGGGGCGCCGGAGACGGTGAGGGCGAGCGCGAGCGCCGCGTCCAGGGAGCCGAGACCGCCCGGGGTGGGAAGCAGGGCGGCGGCGCTGCTGGCGGCGAGGTACAGCAGGGCCACCTGGAGCGGGGGCAGCGGCAGTTCGACCGCCTGGGCGACGGCGATGAGGACGAGCGAGTGCAGCGCGGCGAAGGCGAGGGAACCGCCCCACAGGGCGGCCGCTCGCGCGGGGCAGGTGTGCAGGGCGCGGATGTCGGCCAGGACGGCCGTGAGGGCCCCGCGGCAGCGCGCCCACCAGGGGGTGACCGGCAGGGCCGCGAGCAGCACGAGTCCGCCCAGGGCGACGGCGAGGGTCGTCGGGGTGGGATGCGGCGCACGCAGCAGTCCCGGGCAGGCCGGGACGAGCAGCGCGATCAGTGCCAGGCGGACCGTGGCACCGGCGGTGGCCTTGACGGCGAGGGCGCTGGCCGAGCGGCCGGCGGGCAGTCCGCAGCGCATCAGGAACCTGAGGTTCACCGCGCCCGCGCCGAGTCCGGCGGGCAGCAGATGGTTGGCGGCGGAGGCGGCGAACTGGGCGGCGACCAGCCGGGATCCGGGCAGCCGCCGGAGCACCGCGCCCTGCTGGGCGAGCGCCGAGGCGGCCCAGGTGCCGAGGGCCGCCGTCGCCCCGACCAGCAGCCAGCCCTGGTCGGCTCCGGCCAGCCGCCCGGCTCCGCTCTCCAGCGCGGGCCAGTGCCGGCGGGCCAGGTACAGCCCGCCGAGCAGGACGGCCAGCAGGACGCCGGCGTGCCAATAGGCGTGCCGGCGGCCCGGGGACAGGGCGATTTCCGGCGGGGACTCCAGCGGCCGTCCCTCGGTGCGGAGCGGGGCGGTCATCGGCCTCCCCCGGGTACGGAGTAGTACAGCCGCTGTCCGCCGAGCGGTTCCGACGGCCAGTCGCGGGCGTATTCCGGCGGCCGGGTGCCGTCGGGCACCAGCGCGGCGACCGGGATCCGCCGGGCGGTCCCGCCGATGGTCTCCTGGGTGCTGTTGGCGTTGTGCCCGGCCGTCGCAGCCGAGGAGCAGCCGGTGTAGAACGCCACGGGGACGGCCCCGTCCCCGGTGAGCAGGCAGGGCGGGCGGACGCCGAGCCGGTGCAGCGCTGCGGCGGTGCGGGACCAGCCCCGGCGGTCCTCGGTGGTGTTGTCGACCGTGTTCTCCAGGACGGCCAGCTGCACCGCGAGGTGGGCGGCAAGTCCGAGGCAGAGCAGTGTGGCGACGACCGGCCGCCAGGGCCGGCGCGGCGCCGTGACCAGGTACGCCAGCGCGCCTGCGACCGGGAGTGCGAGCAGGGCGTAGGCCGGCAGCAGGAAGCGCGGGGCGGCGTAGCCGATCATGAACAGGTACGGGAAGGCGGCGGTGGCCGCGCAGGCGAGGGGCAGCAGCGTGGCCGTCGTACGCCGGGCGCGGACGGCGACGACGAGCCCGAGCACGGCGAGCAGCGGCAGGACGAACCACCAGACGGTGACCACGGGGTGCGGGACGGCACCGGTGCAGGGCCGGCACAGCGCCCGGCCGCCGAGGCTGCGCAGCTGGTCGACGACGGCGAGATGCCAGCCGAGGCCGCCCTGGATCGCGGAGCCCTCGGACAGCCGGTGCAGCAGGCCGCCGTAGTCGGCGTACGCCTCGGCCACCCACTCGGCGGCGCCGGCCGCGAGCCCGGCGAGCAGCACCGCGAGGGGGCGCCAGTGGCGGCGTGCCAGGCCGACGGCGAGGAGTGGCAGCACCGCCCAGACGGCGTCCGTGGGCCGCATCAGGGCCATCAGCGCGGCACTCGCCGCCAGGCCCCACAGGGCGCCGCGGTCGGTGCGGTCGGCGCGGGCCCGCAGGAAGCAGGCGACGGCGGCCAGGGCGCCGACGGCGACCCAGTAGTTGGGCATGGCCTGCGGGCCGTAGAACAGGGTGACCCACAGGGAGGCGAAGAGGGCGCCGGCGAGGGCGAGCACCCGGACCGGGAACAGGCCGCGCCAGGCGCGCAGGGCCAGGTAGAGGGCGAGGCCGGACAGGAGGGCGAGGTAGGTCCGCAGCAGTGCCGTGGAGGTGGACCAGGAGGCGACGGGCGCGACCAGCAGGGGGACGCCCCGGGCCCGGGGTGCGCTGAAGAAGGCGGCGGGTGCCTGGGGACTGACCTGGCTGACGTACACCGTCTCGTCCCAGCCGAGGCCCATACCGGGCCGGACCAGGAGCAGTTGGGCCAGGGTGAAGGCGGCGGCGACGGCCGCGAGCGGGGCGGACGTGGGGACCGGCCGGATGCCGCCGGACGTGCGCGACGAGCGGGAGCGCCGGAGCCCGGCGAGTGTGGCGTGCGCGCTGCCGGCCATCATCACCCCTCTGCCCCCGCGGCGTGTGGGGACCAGGTCACCCTACAACCTGTAGGGTCGCGAACGGGAGTCGGGGAAAACACCGCCAAACTACCCCGAATAACTGCCGCATGCCGGACGGACGGGGCCATCCGGCCGACGGCACTACGCGCTGTAAGGTTGGGCCATGGCTGGCACAGGGTCCCGCGGCAGGGCGGAGCGGCGCAGCGCCGGTGCGCTGGAGAGCGAGGTACTGGCCACGCTCTGGGCCACCGAGCGGCCCCTGACGCCGGCCGAGATACAGGCCGAGATCGACGGGGCGCTCGCCTACAACACGGTGCACACCATCCTCAAACGCCTGTACGACAAAGGGCTGGTGCTCCGGGACGCCGACGGGCGGCGCGGCGCGTACCGCCCCGCGAAGAACGCGGCCGAGCTGACCGCCGAGGCGATGCACGAGGCCCTGGACCGGGGCCCGGATCCGATCGCCGCGCTCCAGCAGTTCGTGACCGGGCTGAGCCCCGAGGAGGAGCGGGCGCTGCGCGAACTGCTCGCCGGAGGCGGCGCATGAGGTTCGACGTGTACACCCCGCCGGTGCTGTCCCTGCTGCTGTCGGTGGCCGGCCCGCTGATCGCCCGCCGGGTCGCTCCGGCGCTCGCCGCGCGCGTGCTCACCTCGGCGGCCGTGCTGACGGCCGCGGCCACCACCTGGTCACTGGTCCTGCTGGCCGCAGCGCTCCTCGGCGATGCGCCGCCGGTGATCCGCGAGGCGCGGGAGGACGGGCATCCGGTGGCGGATCCGGTGCCCGGGGCGATCGGCCTCGCCGCCTGCCTGGCGCTGGCGGTGATCGCCGTACGGGTGTACCGGGCCGTCCGCGCCGAGCGTCGCACCCGGCGGGCCCTGCGCCGGCTGTGCGCGGGACACCCGGCGGACACCGAGCTGATCGTCGCCGCCTCCGAGGTGCCGCAGGCGTTCGCGATCCCCGGCCGGCCGGGCCGGATCCTGGTGACCTCGGCGATGCTGCGCGCGCTCGAGCCCGCCGAGCGCCGGGTGCTCCTCGCGCACGAGCGTGCCCATCTCGCCCACCGGCACGGGCCGTTGGTCACGGCGGCGACGCTCGCGGCCGCGGCCGACCCGCTGCTCGCTCCGGTGCGCAAGGCCGTGGGTTTCCTCGTGGAGCGGTGGGCCGACGAGCAGGCGGCGGCCACGGTCGGCGACCGGCGCACCACCGCCCGGGCGCTGGCCCGGGCCGCGCTCACCGCCGGCCCTGCCCGCACCGCCTGCGCCCTGCACTTCACCGACCGCGCCGTCACCCGGCGGATCACGGCGCTGCAGACGAGCCCGCCTCCACTGCTGTGGCCCGCCGCCGCGGCCGTCCTCCTCCTCGGCACCCTCGCCGCACTGCTGGCCGCGGACGCGACGGGCGACTTGCTGCGGCAGCTGTCGGGAGTGCTGGACTGAGGCGACCACGTTGGCCGGGCAGACCGGCGCCCGACCGGTCGACGGCACGGCAGCGCCCCTCAAGGGGCGCGGGGCGGTATCGACATGCGGCTCCGCCGCGTGGGCGCGACCAGCCACGACGGCGCCGCGGACGCCCGACGACACGTCCCGGCACGCACAATTGCGACTGTCAACCCCCGTTCGGTACCCGGTGCAGCGGCTGATCCGGCGTCGGTCGGCGGCCGGCCGGCGGCACCGCCCGCACCGCGGGCTCGTCCGTGCTCACGGTGAGCGGCTCACCATGGTGCCGCAGGCCCAGCGGCGGCCCGTCCAGCAGCGCGTACGTCGCCTTGTCCGCGCCGATGTCCACGCGCAGCCGCCGGCCGCGGAACTCCACGTGGAAGGCGAGCCGGCTCAGCCGCTCGGGCAGCCGTGGCGCGAACCGCAGGCGCTCGCCGTCGCGGCGCATCCCGCCGAAGCCCGCCACCAGCGCCATCCAGGTACCGGCCAGGGAGGCGATGTGCAGCCCGTCGCGGGTGTTGTGCTCCAGGTCCTGCAGATCCATCAGCGCCGCCTCGGTGGTGTAGGCCCAGGCGAGGTCCGGATGGCCGGTCTGGGCGGCGATCACGGCCTGGCAGCACGCGGACAGGGAGGAGTCCCGCACGGTCAGCGGCTCGTAGTAGGCGAAGTTCCGGGCGACCTGCTCCGCGCCCTCCGCCCCCTCTGCGCCCTTCTCGCCGTACCCCTTCTCGAAGAAGTCCGCGCAGGTGTACATGGCCAGCACCAGGTCGGCCTGTTTGACGACCTGCTTGCGGTAGAGGTCGAAGTAGGGGAAGTGCAGCAGCAGCGGGTACTGGTCGGGGCGGGTGCCGGCGAAGTCCCAGCGCTGGTAGCGGGTGAACCCGGCGTGCTGCTCGTGGACGCGGAGTTCGTCGTTGTAGGGGACGTGCATGGCCTCGGCGGCGTCCCGCCAGGCCGCGCTCTCCTCCTCGTCCACGCCGAGCCGTGCCGCCTCGCGCGGATGGCGTTCGGCGGCGTCGGCCGCAGAGCGCAGGTTCTGCCGGGCCATGAGGTTGGTGTAGGTGTTGTCGTCGGCGATCGCGCTGTACTCGTCGGGGCCGGTGACGCCGTCGATGTGGAAGACCCCGTGGGCGTCGTGGTGGCCCAGCGAGCGCCACAACCGAGCCGTCTCCACCAGCAGTTCCACGCCCACCTCGCGCTCGAAGCGCGTGTCGCCGGTGGCCTCGACGTACCGGACCACCGCGTCGGCTATGCCGGCGTTCACATGGAAGGCGGCGGTGCCGGCCGGCCAGTACGCCGAGCCCTCCGGGCCCGCGATGGTCCGCCAGGGGAACGCGGCTCCGCCGAGCCCCAGTTGGGCCGCGCGTTCGCGGGCCTCGTCCAGGGTGTTGTACCGCCAGCGCAGCGCCTCGGCGACCGCCGCGGGCGCGGTGTGGGTGAGCACGGGCAGCACGAACATCTCGGTGTCCCAGAAGGCGTGCCCGTCGTAGCCGGAGCCGGTCAGGCCCTTCGCCGGGATGGCGCGCTGCTCGGCGCGGGCCCCGGCCTGCAGGACGTGGAACAGGGCGAAGCGGACGGCCTGTTGGACCTGCTCGTCGCCCTCCGCCTCGACGTCGGCGCGGGACCAGAAGTCGTCCAGGCAGGCCCGCTGGTCCGCCAGCAGGCCCTGCCAGCCGTCGTGCGCGGCAGCGGCGAGCGCGGCGTCGACCTGGTCGGCCATCGCGGGCAGCGAACGGGCACCGGACCAGCCGTGCGCGACCAGCTTCTCCACCCGTAGGCGCTGCCCGGGCTCCAGCACGGAGGTGACCGTCAGCCGGGCCACGTCGGTGCCGCTCTCGCTGCGGGTGGTGGTGCGCTCGGGACCGCTGACGACGTGGTCGGCTGCCACGGCCACCCTGAGGCCGCTGCGCCGGGTGCGGTGCACCAGCCGCAGCCGGCCGCCGGAGGCGAAGTGGTCCTCCTGCTCCAGCGGCGACTGCAGCGCCATGGCCGCGCGCGGGTCGCCGTTCGACCCGGGCAGGGTCTCGTTGGCGACGAGCTCGGACTGGATCACCACCCGGCTGCGGCACCCGACGGCCTGAACCTCGTAGGCGATCGCGGCCACCGCGCGCTGGGTCAGGGACACCAGCCGGGTCGAGCGCACCCGGACCGTGGAGCCCGCCGGCGAGGTCCACTCGCAGGTCCGCTCCAGCACCCCGCGGCGCAGATCGAGGACCCGCTCGTGGGCGACGAGCCGGCCGTAGCGCAGGTCGAACGGCTCGTCGTCCACCAGCAGCCTGAGGATCTTGCCGTTGGTGACGTTGATGACCGTCTGGCCCGACTCCGGGTAGCCGTAGCCGGCCTCCGCGTACGGCAGCGGGTGCACCTCGTGCACGCCGTTGAGGTAGCTGCCGGGCAGGCCGTGCGGTTCGCCCTCGTCGAGGTTGCCGCGCCAGCCGACGTGCCCGTTGGACAGCGCGAACACCGACTCGCTCTGGGCGAGCACGTCGAGATCGAGGGCGGTCTCCCGTACGGCCCACGGCTCCACGCTGTACGACCGGTCGGTGATCACTGCTTGCCTCCCAGCTCGGCGAGATCCTTCACCACGATGCTCGCGCCGTGCGCGTACAGGGCGTGGGCCTGGCCCACGCGGTCCAGGCCCACGACGTATCCGAAGCCGCCGGCGCGGCCGGCTTCCATGCCGGCCAGCGCGTCCTCGAAGACGGCGGCCCGGGACGGCTCGACGCCCAGGTCGTGGGCGGCGGCGAGAAAGGTGTCGGGGTGCGGTTTGCCCGGCAGGTGCCGTTCGGCGGCCACGACACCGTCGATGCGTACGTCGAAGAAGTGCTCGGCGCCGACGGAGCGCAGTACGTCCTGGCAGTTGGCGCTGGAGGAGACGATCGCGGTGCGCAGCCCCTCGGCGCGCACGGCCTCCAGATAGCGCAGGGTGCCCTCGTAGGCCTCGACGCCGCCGGTGCGGATCCGCTCCAGCAGCAGGACGTTCTTGCGGTTGCCGAGGCCGTGCACGGTGCGGGCGTCCGGTGGGTCCTCGGGGGTGCCCTCGGGCAGGTGGATGCCGCGCGAGTCGAGGAAGGCACGGACGCCGTCGGCGCGGGGGCGGCCGTCGACGTACTCGTCGTAGTCGGCGACCGCGTCGAAGGGCCGCCCCCGCTCCCCCGCGTAGTCCCGCAGGAACGCGTCGAACGTCTCCTTCCAGGCCGCCGCGTGCACGACGGCCGTCTTGGTGACGACCCCGTCGAGGTCGAAGAGACAGGCCTGGATTCCGTCGGGCAGACCGAGCTGAGTCATACCCAGCACTGTTCCCCATGCGGGGCCGTCCAGTGAGTGGCACACGCCACACACCGCGCGAACTCCTGGTGACACACTCTGCTGTGTGCCGCTGACCTTCGACGACCTCCTCGACCGCGCCCGTGGCCTCGTCCGGGACGGCCGGCGTGCCCTGCTGGGCATCGCGGGCAGCCCCGGGGCGGGCAAGACCACGCTCGCCGAGCACCTGGTGCGCACCCTGAACGCCGACGGGCCGCCCTGGGCCGCACACGTGCCCATGGACGGTTTCCACCTCGCCGACACCGAACTGGACCGGCTCGGCCGCCGGGACCGCAAGGGCGCGCCGGACACCTTCGACGCGGCCGGGTACGCGGCGCTGCTGCGGCGGCTGCGCGAGGACACGGACGACGTGGTGTACGCGCCCGGGTTCGAGCGGGTGCTGGAGCAGCCCATCGCCGGCGCGATCCCGGTGCCGCCGACTGCGCGGCTGGTGGTGACCGAGGGCAACTACCTTCTGCTGACGGAGGGGTCGTGGGCGCGCGTGCGGCCGTGCCTGGACGAGGTGTGGTTCTGCGAGACGGCCGAGGACGAGCGGATCCGCCGGCTGGTCGCCCGGCACGAGGAGTTCGGCAAGGACCACGAGACGGCCGTGGCCTGGGTAGGAGGCACGGACCAGCGCAACGCCGACCTGGTGGCCACGACGCGGGGGCGGGCGGACCTGGTGGTGCCGGCCGGCGCGCTGCCGGCACCAGTGCTCCCCGAGCGCTGAGGACGCTCAGCGCCGGAGGGTGAGGGACGGCTCCCCCCGGCGGTCGCCCGCCACCGCGCCGACGACCGCCGTGAACGCCTCCGTGCGTACGGTGAGCCCGTCCACGCCGCCCTCGAACATCGGCTCGAACGCTCCGCCCGGCCCGTACCGCACGGCGAACACGTGCAGGCCCTCCGGCGCGCCCGGTGCCGGTTCGGCCTCCAGGGCGCTGGAGGAGACCAGGTGGCGCCAGCCCTCGTCGGGGTTGCCGTAGCCGCGCGGGTCGGCGGCGAGCGCGAACGCGGCCTGCTCCTGGGTGAGTTCACCGCGGGCGTCGAAGTGGTCGGAGCCCGAGGCCGTGGGATGGGTGAGGCGCAGGCCGCCCGCCGAGGCGACCTCGCCCCCGGCGCTGCGGCGCACCCGGTCGCCGTCGTCGGCGGCGTACGGCAGCCCGGACAGCAGGTAGGGCGCCCCGTCGAGCCGCTCCACCGCGACCGTCACCCACAGGCGCGTGCCGTCGGTGACGTACAGCGAGCGCACATGGCGCAGGACGTGGTCGCGGCCGACGACCGGCTTGGTCACCAGCTTCGCCGCGAGCCCGGCGGCGCGGACGTCCCGGACCCGGACCTCTCCCATCGGGCGGCACAGCAGGAAGCCGTCGGTGACCGGCCCGAACCCGTGCTGTCGGTGCACGGCCGCGGGCAGATAGTAGGTGCCGCCCGCCTCGATGAGCGAGGGCGTCATCCGGCTGTCGAAGGCGACCGAGACCGTGTCGAGGCGCAGTTGGTGCCGGGCGGGAGCCGTCGACGGCGTGCGGTGCCAGCGGGTGGGATCCTGGATCTGCCAGACCAGCATGAAGGCGAAGTGCCCGTCGATTCCGCCGTCGGCCCCGACCGCGTGCCTGCCCCAGCGGGTGTCGCCCCGGTAGCGGCCCAGGTCGGCGCCGATGCGCGCCCCGAAGTACCGTAGTCCCAGGACGGATTCGAAGCCGGAGTGCTGTTCGCTGTAGCGGGGCCCGCCGTTGTCGTAGCCGCCGGACGTCAACCGGGCGTCGATGTAACGGGCGAGGGTGTCGCCGTCCTCGGCGAAGATCTCCTCCCCGCTGACCCAGTGGGCCTGGGCCAGGAAGGACAGAGAAATCGGGCCGTAGTTGTTGTCGTAGGCGCCGCCGTGCTCGGGGGGCAGCAGCGCGCCCCGGTCGCGGACGCGGTGGGCGCGGATCTCGTCGGCGTACAGGGCCAAGGCGCGCGCCCGGACCGACTCGCCCTGTGCTGCCGGGAGATGGCGGGCCAGCATCAGGCCGCCGACCACACAGCCGATGGCCTGGTTGCCGGCCTCCTGCGGGTTGAAGAAGGTGGCCTCGGTGAGCCACCGCCAGTAGCCGTGCGCCAGCTCCATCAGCTCCGCGCGCCGGCCGTCGTCCAGGAGGCCGTCGGCCGTGTCGAGGACGTTGACCGCCTGGAGCAGCGCCCAGACCGTGCTGGGCCAGTCGCCGATCGGGTGGGCACCGGATTCGAGGACGTAACGGGCGTACGGCAGGCCCGAGTTGGTGATCCGGAGATTCGGGTAGCCCGGGTTGTCGCCGGTGTACACGCGCTCGCGCAGATGGAAGGCGAGGGAGCGGCGGACCGCCTCCGCCGGCCGGGGGTCCTTGCGGCGCTGCCAGGCGAGGGCGAGCAGGGAGGTGATGCCGAGGGAGGTGTCGCCGATGTCGTCGTGGGCGTCGGGGTGTTCGAGGTTGCCCTCGGGGGTCATCCGGGCGAGAGCCTGCTCGGTGACGTCGGCGAGGACGGCGTCGTACGCCTGCGGGGTGTCCGGCAGGTCGTGCAGCGGGCCGCGCTGGTGGGGCAGGTGCACGCCGTTCAGCCCTTCATTCCGGTGGTCGCCAGGCCTTCCACCAGTCTCCTCTGGAAGACGAGGAAGCAGATGAGCGTCGGGACGAGCGCGAGTGTCGACATGGCAAACATCGCGCCGTAGGAGGAGCCGCTGGTCTGGTCGAGGAAGAGGGTGAGGCCGAGGGGGACGGTGAAGCGGGCGTTCTGCTGCAGGTAGACGAGCTGGCTGAGGAAGTCGTCGTAGGTCCAGATGAAGGTGAAGATCGTGGTGGTGACCAGGGCGGGCCGCATCAGCGGCAGGATGATCTTCCAGTAGATCTGCAGCGGGTTGGCGCCGTCCATCATCGCGGCCTGGTCCAGCTCGCGCGGGATGGAGCGGATGAACTGCACCATCAGGAAGATGAAGAAGGCGTCCGTGGCGAGGAACTTCGGGACGATCAGCGGCAGGAAGGTGTTGATCCAGGTCAGGTTGTAGAAGATCGTGTACTGCGGGATCAGCGTGGCCTGCATGGGCAGCATGAGCGTGCCGAGCATCAGGCCGAACCAGATCTTCTTGCCGCGGAACTCGAAGCGGGCGAAGGCGTAGGCGGCCAGCGAGCAGGAGACGACGTTTCCGATCACCGCGCCGATCGTGACGATCAGCGAGTTGGTGATGTAGAGCGAGAAGGAGTTTCCGGAGCCGCTCCAGCCCTCGGCGTAGTTCTCCGGACGCAGCGTGCCGGGGATCAGTCCGGGGTGGGTGAAGATCTGTGTGTCGGGCTTGAGGGAGCTGCTGAGCATCCACAGCAGCGGGTAGAGCATGACGATCGCGACACCGATGAGCAGGGTGTGCAGGAGGATGCGGCGGGGCCCGGTGAGCGAGCGGAGCTTCTTGAGCGGCGAAACGCTCGGCGTGATGGCGGACATGATCAAAATGGGCTCCTCGCTCAGTCGTCGTAGTGGACCCAGTAGCGGCCGGCGACGAAGTTGACCGCCGTGAAGCCCGCGATGACCAGGAACAGCACCCAGGCCAGCGCCGAGGCATAGCCCATCTGGAGGTCTGCGAAACCCTTCTTGTACAGGTAAAGGGAGTACAGCATGGTCGAGTTGAGCGGTCCGCCGGTGCCGTTGCTGATGACGAAGGCGGGCGTGAACGTCTTGAACGCGTCGATGATCTGCAGGACGACGTTGAAGAACACGATCGGGGTGAGCAGCGGCAGGGTGATCCTGAAGAACCGGGTGACGGGCCCGGCGCCGTCGATGGCGGCCGCCTCGTAGACGTCCTTGGGCAGCTGCTTCAGGCCCGCCAGGAAGATGACCATGGGGGTGCCGAACTGCCAGACGGCCAGCAGCACGATGGTGTAGAGCGCGCTGTCGGGGCTGGAGACCCAGTCCTGGCCCTTGATGCCGAACCAGCCCAGGAAGTCGTTGAACAGGCCGTCGCCGCCGAAGACCTGCCGCCACACGATGGCCACGGCGACCGCGCCGCCGAGCAGGGAGGGCAGGTAGAAGGCGGCCCGGTACAGGCCGATGCCCTTCAGCGGGCGGTTGAGCAGCATCGCCACGCCGAGCGCGAACGCCAGCTTCAGCGGGACGGAGACGACGACGTACAGGAGCGTGGCGTGGACCGAGTCCCAGAAGACCGGGTCGTCGGTGAACATCTTCCGGTAGTTGTCGACGCCGATCCACTGGGGGGCCGTGAGCAGGTCGAACTTGGTGAAGGACAGGTACAGCGAGTCCAGCATCGGGTAGACCGTGAGGCCGAACAGGCCCACGAACCAGGGGGCCAGAAAGAGGTACGGCCACCAGCCCCCGCCCCGCCGTCTGGCGAGGCGGCGCCGCATGCGGTCGCGTTCCCGCTGGTCGGACGGGGTCGCCGGAGCCGACGGCGCCGTGGCGACCCCGTCGGTCTGCGCGGTGGTCATACTCATCTCCCTGGCCCTCTCCCGGTGTTCGGTGGTGCGGTGCGGCTGGGCGGCCCTGGTGAAGTGCCGGTGCGTGCCGCGCCCCAAGGGGCGCGGGGCTGTGTCGGATTGCGGCTCCGCCGCGGGGCGCGGCCAGCCCCCACCTGCCCGCGGGGTCATCACCGTGCTCCCAGCAGAGCGCTCAGGCGGTCAGAATCCCTGCCGCCTGGTCGAAGAACTTGCCGAGCTGCGCCTTGAGCGTCGTCTTGCCGAAGGCGATGGCGAGATTCGACTGGAACAGCAGGTCCCAGATCTGGGTGGCGGCGGCCGGCGGGGGTGGCGGGGCGGCCAGTGCGTTGGTGGCCTTGGAGACCCGCTTGGAGATGTAGTCGGCGTTCGCCATGTCCCGCTTGTCGGTGTCGTCCAGACCCGCGGAGATGAGGTTGCGCGCCTTCTCCGTCGGTGGGATGCCGCGGTACAGCTGCATGTCCTTGATGGCCGTCGCGTCCTGGGCGAAGAAGGACATGATCCGCACGGAGTCGGCCACCCGCTTGCTGGACCTGGTGGCGCTGAGCAGCACTCCGCCGTTGAGGTAGTTGCCCTCGCGGGCGCCGGACCAGTCGCCCTGCGGGGTGGGCAGGAAGTCCAGGGTGGCGTCGGTGATCGAGCCGCCCGCGCCGTAGACGCCGGTGTCGAAGGTGATCAGCGCCTTGCCGATGACCACGGCGTTCTTGGTGAGGTCGTTGTGCGCCGCGGAGGTGACGGCGGCCGCCGGGCAGGCGTTGATCCTGCGCATCTCGGCCCAGTACTCCCACCACGCCTGGAGGGTGTCCGAGGTGAAGCCGAGCTTCTTGCCGTCGTCCGAGAACAGGTTCTGGCCGTGCTCACGGGCGAAGATCTCGAAGGCGTTGAGGGTGCCGCCGCCACCGTCGTCGACGCCGAAGAGCCTGCCGCCGCTCTTCTTGTTGACGTCGGCGGAGATCTTCTTCAGGTCGGCCCAGGTCCATTCGGCGTCCGGGAACTTCAGGCCCAGCCGCTCCAGCCCGCTGCGGTTCACGGTGAGCTGGCTGACGCCGATGCCCGACGGGACGCCGTACAGCTTGCCGTCGACGGTGCCGGCGGCGAGCAGCGTCCTGGAGAAGCCGGTGAGGTCCAGGGACTTGCCGACGTAGTCGTCGAGCGGGGCGAGGACTCCCTTGCGGGCGTACTGGGCGACCAGCGCGGTGTCCATCTGCAGCAGGTCGGGGGTACTGCCGCCGGCGATCTGGGTGTCGAACTTGTTGAAGTAGCCGTCGTATCCGGAGTAGGTCTCCTGGATCTTGATCTTCGGGTTCTTCTGCTGGAAGGAGGCCAGCGCCTTCTTGTAGGCCGCGTGCCGCTCGTCGCTGCCCCACCAGGTCATGGTCAGCCTGCTGCTGGTGGTGCCCGCCCCGGTGCCGCCGGCGCAGGCGGTGAGGGCGGGGCCGAGGGCGCCTGCGACGGCGAGCCCGCTCGCGGTGCGGAAGAGGGTTCTGCGCGAGATCTGGTGACCCACCGGGTCCTCCCTGGAGGTGCGTGACGGAATTCCGGGCCGGCGACCGTGGCGCGGTTGCGCGGCGGCTGCGGCACGGGGGCGCTGCTCGGGAACGTGCGCCTTCCCGGGGGCGGCCTCGCCCGGCCGCGCCGCCTGCTGCGGGTGGGATCCCCGGCCGCATGAGGGCCGGTGTCGCACGAGCACGCCCTCGTGCGCCGCGCCGTACGTCGCGTACGGCCCGGATGCCACCCCAAGCCGGTGTCCCGACCGACCTAGAAAGCGCTTGTCCGGACATTGGCAGAACGAGCCGGAGGCCGTCAATCCTTCCTTCGCGCGGCCTCGGTCACGGTTCGGACACCGCGGGCGACCGCGAGCCGGGCCGCACCCACGACGGTGCCCAGCTCGCCGACCGTGCTGCTGACCACCTCGGTGGGCCAGCTCAGCCGCGCCAGTTCGGCCCGCACCCCGGGCAACAGCTGCGGGTCCGCGCCGGTGCTGCCGCCCAGCACGATCAGCCCCGGGTCGAGCACGGCGGCCACGGCGGCGGCGAGCCGGCCCACGTCGGCGGCGTGGCGGGCGACGACGGCCCGGGCCGGGGCGATCCCCTGGCCGGCGAGGGCGAACAGCCGCTCGGTGCCCGCCGGGCACGGGCCGTCGGTGTCCCGCCAGGCCTCGGCGGCGCGCCGCAGCAGCGACGCGGCGCCCATGTACTCCTCCAGCGCCTCCAGGCGCGGCTCACGGCCGTCGTCCCAGGGGTAGGGCAGCCGGGCCAGTTCACCGGCGGCGCCGTTCGCCCCGCGCAGCACCCGGCCGTCGACGACGATGCCGAGGCCGACGCCCACGCCGACGCGGAGGTAGCCGAAGGTGCCGCGGCCCCGCGCGGCGCCCTCGTGAAGTTCGGCGAGAGCGGCGCAGTTGACGTTGTTCTCCAGGTGGACGGGGACTGACGGTGGCAGGGCGACGGCCATGGCGTCGAAGACCGGTCCCGCCTTGTCGGTCGCCGGGCGCATCCCGCCGCCGTCCGCCGCCCGTGCGGTGACATCGCCGACGGCGACGACGACGGTGCGCAGCGGGGTGCCGGCGGGCAGCGCGCCGAGCGCCTCGCGTACGGCGTCGGCGGCGTCGGCCCGGGAGCCGGTGGCCTCGGCCAGCAGGGTCCCGTCCAGGGCGCAGCCCCGTACCCGGGTGCGGTCGGGGCCCAGGTCGACGGCGAGGACGGCACCGGCGTCCGGTCCGAGCCGGTAGACGGCGGCGGTGCGGCCGGTGCCGCTGGAGGCGGTGCCGGACAGGGCGGCGAGCCGGGCGCTCTCCAGTTCGGCGACGGCGGAGGACACCGTCGGCTTGGACAGACCGGCGAGGCCCGCCAGTTGCGGCCGGGTCGCGCTGCCCGCCCGGGCGAGCACGGCGAAGACGGCGCTCGCGCTCTCGGACAGCCGGGGCGCCGTCACCACGTCGTGTTCCACGGTTCTCCCACAGGTCATGGACCGCTCTCTCGGCAGGGCTCACCCAGCCCGACACGGCGATGGGTCGCCCGGCGTCACGCCGGAAGGCCCGGTCGTCCCGACGGCCGGAGCGCGACGCCTCTTGACGCACTGTACTTGGTTAGTTAATTTCCTAACGAACTTCACGGTACTCGCCTGCCGCACTCCGCCCGAGGCCCGTCCCGGGGCTTCCCGACCGCTCCAACCACCCCTTTCCCAGGCACGGTTCGCCCACCGTCGTCAGCCGGAGCACCGACGAAAGAGGTTCCGTGCAGGACTCCACTCCCGTCCTGGTCGGCATCGACGTGGGCGGCACCAAGACGCAGCTGCGCGCCGTGGCCGAGGACGGCCCCGTCGCCGACCACGTCCGCGCGAGCAGCGGCTGGCGGCCGCACGACCCGGTGGCCGCCGCGTCCTGGCTGGCCGGGCTGGTCGCCGACGCGCTGCCGTCCGGCACCCGCCCGTCGGCGCTGGTCGTGGGCGGCCACGCCTGCGAGACCGCACGCCAGTGCGCGCAGATACGCCTCGCCCTGCACCTCCACTTCGACGCGCCCGCGCTGGTCGTGGGCGATGCCGAACTCCTCGTGCCCGCCGCCGGGTTGGACAAGGGCGTCGGCCTGGTCGCCGGCACCGGCTCGGTGGCGGTGGGCCGGTGCGCCGACGGCACCCGCGTGCAGGTCGGCGGCTGGGGCGCGGCCCTCGGCGACGAGGGCGGCGCGGCCGGGCTGGTCCGTCAGGCGGCGCGCGCCTGCTGGGCCGCACACGACCGCGGCGAGCCACCCGACGCGCTGGCGGCAGCGCTCCTCGACGCGTTCGGGGTGCCCGAAGTCCCCGCTCTGGGTGCGGCGTTGGAGGGTGCCACGGATCCCTCCGCGGCGTGGGGCCGGCACGCTCCGGCCGTCTTCTCCGCCGCAGCGGCGGGCTCGGTGCTCGCCCGCGAGGTGATCGGCGCCGGCGGGCGCTCCCTGGCCGCGCTGGTGGCACTGCTCGCCCGGCGCGGCGTGGCGGCCGACGACGTGGTCGTCGCGGGCGGCACGATCCTCGCCCAGCCACTGCTGTACGACGCGTTCGCCGCCGCGCTCGCGAGGACGTTGCCGTCGGCCCGCCCGCAGCCGCTGCGGGTGCCGCCGGTCGACGGGGCGGTGGTGCTGGCGCGTTCGCTGGCGTGCGGCCGGGGGCGGTCGCTCCGGTGACGGCGTGAGCGTTCTCCGCTGTGCGGCCGAGGGCGTTTCTGTGAGCGACCTGCCCCGCGTTCACCCGCCGACCACGCGGAGATCACCGGGGCCTCCCCGGCGGGACACCCCGCAGCCCTAGATATTCACCCGTTCAACTTCCTCCCCCTTCTTCTCCACGGGATCGCACAACTCGGCACATCCCGCCGGACACCCCGTGGACGACTCCTGAGAGGCACAGGCATGCCGTCACCTGCCGGGCACCCCACCTCCGTGCCGAACCGGCGCGGGTTCCTCAAGACCTCGCTGGCCGCTTCGGCGGGCGTGCTCGCCGCGCCGGCCGTCGCCGCGTGGCTGCCGGCGGCCGACGCGAAGGCCGCCACCGCCCCGGCCGCGTTCGTGGACGACTACAAGACCAACGTCGTCGCCAACCTCACGCCCGAGACCAACGCGGTGGTCCGCATCCTCGGCGGCTTCGCCCAGGTGTGGAAGACCGGCTCTGCCTGGAACACCGGCACCCCGCTGCGCCCCGAGGTGCTGCGCGCCGACATGGAGTACTGCGCCCACGTCACGCGGACGCGCACCGACGCAGCCGCGAAAGAGGCCTTCGTCTACGACCGCCAGCACCAGAGCTACGCGCTGATCGCCGGCCTCGGCCCGCTCGCCGGCCTCTACCGGACGGGCGCGAAGGCGGTCACGTCGATCACGAGCGCGCCCGACGGCACACCCGCGACCACCGTCAGCGACGCCGTGCCCGCGGACGCCCCGGCCGGCTCGGCGCTCGGCGCCGGCGCCCACGACGCGGCTCTCGGCAAGGTCGCCGAACTGGTCGACACCGTGCGCGGCCCGTACGCCTCCGGCAACCCCGCCAAGTACGCCTACCAGTACCCACGCCCCTGGCGCCTGACCGAGGACAGCGAGGTCGTCGACACCGGGAGGACGGGCGCGTTCGGCTTCCCGGTGTACGACTCGCCCGTGGTCGTGGCTCCGCAGCTGCTGCGCCAGCGCGGCACCTCCCCGGCCGACGACGGTGGCTTCCCGAGCGGCCACACCAACGCCTTCCACCTGGCGGCACTGGCCTACGCCTACGCCGTACCCGAGCGCTTCCAGGAGCTGGTGACCCGCGCCTTCGAGCTGAGCCACACCCGGATCGTGGCGGGCATGCACCACCCCGTCGACGTCATCGGCGGCCGGATCATGGCCACCGCCCTCGCCGCGGCCACTCTCGCCGACCCCGCCAACGCGCAGCTGAAGGCCGCCGCCCGCGCCCAGGCCCTCGCCTGGTTCACCGCGCAGACCGGCACCACCGCCGACACCCTGTACGCCTACGCCCACAGCGGCACCGACGCGTACGCCGACCGGGACGCCAATGCCCGCGCGGTCCGGCCCCGGCTGACGTACGTCCTCACCCGGCAGGGCCGCGACCTGCCGCTGACCGTGCCGAAGGGCGCGGAGGTGCTGCTGGAGACCCGGTTGCCGTATCTGACGGTCGATCAGCGCCGCGAGGTGCTGCGCACCACCGGACTGCCCTCCGGGTACGTCCTCCTCGACGGCTTCGAGCAGTGGGGGCGGCTCAACCTGTTCGCCGCGGCGGACGGTTACGGCGCCTTCGAGGCAGACGTCTCGATCACGCTGGACGCGGCGGCGGGCGGTTTCTCGGCGGCCGACGCCTGGCGCAACGACATCGACGGGCGCGGCGGCCTGACCAAGCGCGGCACCGGCTCGCTGACGCTGGCCGGCCGCAACCGCTACACGGGCGGGACGGTGCTGGCCGAGGGCACACTGGTCGCCGGCGGCGAGGACGCCCTCGGCCACGGGGACGTGCGGGTCGCGGGCGGCACCCTGCGGGTGGCCCGGCGGCTGCGGGTGCGCGGCGCGTACGCGCAGGAGGCGGGCACGCTGGAGGTGACCCTGCGGGCCGGCCGCAAGGCGCCGCTGACGGTGCAGCACCTGGCCGTGCTGGGCGGCTCCGCGGTGCTGGCGCTGCACCTCGACCCCGAGCGGCCGCCGGCCGAGGGCAGCACCCTGTGGGTCCTCGACGCGCCCCGGCTGCGCGGCCGGTTCACCCGGATCGAGGTGAACTCCGACCGGCTGCGGGCCGTACCCGTGTACACGGCAGAAGGTCTGTCGGTACGACTCGTGAAGCGGTGACGCCTGCGGCGGCGTGAGCGGTGCGACAGTAGGGCCATGATCCGGCCCACGACCGTTCCCGCCGCGCCCCGGCCGGTGCCACCGCGGGGCGGATGATGGCGCGCGAACAGCACCTGCTCCTCACCCGTGCGGCTGCCGCCGAGGGGCTGGCACGGCCGGCCCCCGGCCGCCCGTACGCCTGGCTGCGTCGCCACCGGCGATGGCTGGTTCCCCTGCTGGCCGCGGTGTTGCTCGCCCAGATGGCCGCGGCGATGGTCACCACGGCCGTCCAGCAGACGCCGACCATCGACGAGCCGGTGTACGTCGCGACGGCGACCGACTATCTGCACGAGCACCGGATCCGTTACAACCCCGAACACCCGCCGCTCGGCAAGCTGCTGATCGCGGCCGGTGTCGCGGTGGCGGACCCGCACTACGCCCCCTCGTACACCGGCACCCAGGGGGATGTGGGCCGGCATCTGCTCTACGAGTCGGGCAACGACCCCTGGCGGGTGATGGTGTGGGCGCGGCTGCCGGTGATCGTGCTGACCCTGCTGTTCGGGCTGGTCGCCTTCGCGTTCGCGCGTGACCTGACGGGTCCGGTGGGCGGTCTGGTGGCGCTCGCGCTGTACACCTTCTCGCCCGATCTGATCGCCCACGGCTCCCTGGCCACACTGGACGTGCCGATGGCCGGATTCGTCCTGACCTCGGCCTGGCTGGTGTGGCGGGCACGGCGCCGGCCCCGGCGGTATCTGCCGCTCGCCGGGGCGGCTCTCGGCGCGGCCGTGGCGACGAAGATGAGCGCGCTGCCGGCGGTTCCGGTGCTGATGAGCCTGGCCGCACTGTCGGTCCTGGCTGCGCGCCGGGGGTCGGGGCTGCGGCCGGGGGATGGGCCGGACGCGAACACGCACCCGAGAGGCGGACCGCACGCGGACACCGACAGGGAACGGGACATGCACCCGGTCGGCGCGCGACCGGACACGGGCGCCGCCCGGGAGCAGGAGGCACCGCACACCAACAGCAGGCCGCACCGGAGCGACGGCCGAGAGGGGCAGGCACCGCAGACCGGCCGCTCGGGCACAGGACACGGCCGGGAACACGGCAGCCGTCCGCCCGCTGAGCCCCATGCCGGCTCAGGCCGGGCCCGACGGTTCCTGTCCGTCCTCGCGGGTGCCCCCGGCGGCCGGCGCCGGAAGGCGCTGTCGGCGCTGGGCGGCGCGGTCGTCGTGGCGGTGGTCGCGGTCGCCGTCGTCTGGGCCGCGTATCTCGTCGTGGACCCCGGCCTGCGGTTCTCTCCCGCCGAACCCGTGCCGACCCTGCACGGGCTGCGCGGCCGGCTGGTGGATCTGCTGCCGGTGCCCGGTGCCTACCAGGCGGGCATGCGGGTGCAGTTCGGGCTGGAGGACCAGCCGTGGCAGGGGTATCTGTTCGGGCACCTGTACACCGGCTCGCGCTGGTACTACCTGCCGGTCGCCCTGCTGGTGAAGACGCCGCTCGGGCTGCTGGCGCTGGGCGCGGCGGGTGCGGTGGCGGTCGTGGCGGTACGGCGGCTGCGGCGGGCGGCGCCGTATGTGCTGCTGCCGCCCGGGGTGCTGCTGGCGGCGGCCATGACGGGCTCGCGGGACTTCGGGACGCGGTACGCGCTGTTCGTGCCGATGTTCCTCGCGGTGGCGGCGGCCTGTGTGCCCCGGCCCGGCCGGCGGTGGACGGCCGCCGTGGCGGCCGCGCTGGTGCTGTTGACGGGGTTGAGTTCGCTGCGGACCTTCCCGTACTACCTGCCGTACGCCAACGAGGCCTTCGGCGGCCCCGCCCGCACCCACCGGCTGCTGCACGACTCCAACGTGGACTGGGGACAGGACCTGGGCCGGCTCGCGGACCGGCTCCGGCAGCGGCACCAGGGCGAGCGGGTGTGGCTGGTGTACAAGGGCAGTGGTGTGCCGTCGTACTACGGCATCCACGCCGCCGATCCGCGCACGGTGCCGCCGGAGCGGGTGCACGGACTGCTGGTGGTGTCCGACTCCGCCCTCGCCAAGGCGCGCGGACGGCTCGCCGAGCTGGTCGGCAGCAGCCGGCCGGCCGGTGACGTGGGCCATTCGATCAGCCTCTTCCGGCGCTGAAACCTCCTGCTCAACCCGCTGTTCCTGACGGTGGGTGAGCTATGTTGAGTGCTTGTGGCAGACAAAGGAGGCGGACCGGTGCCCTCGCCGCAGCAGGCACGCGCACAGGCATCAGCGATCACGTCCGGCAAGACCGTGCCCGCGGCCGAGGCCGCCCCGACCTCGCAGCTCAGGGAACTCTTCGACGGCCCCCGTCTGTCGCCGGGGCAGCGGCGCATCGCCCAGTACCTGATCGAGCACATCACCGAGGCCGCGTTCCTGTCCATCACCGAACTGGCCGACCGGGTCGGGGTCAGCCAGCCCTCGGTCACCCGCTTCGCCGGCGCCGTCGGCTTCAGCGGCTACCCCGCCCTGCGCGAGCGGCTGCAGGCGATCGCGCTGAGCACCCTGGCCGGCGGGCCGGGCGAGGAGAACCGGGCCAACGAACTGCAGGCGGCCGTCGACGCCGAGATCGAGAACCTGGAGAACCTGCGGCGCGACTTCGCCAACCCCGACCAGATCATCCGCGTCGGCCGCGAGCTGTCCCGCTCCACCCCGCTGACGGTGCTGGGCCTGCGCATCTCGGAGTCGCTCGCCGAGTACTTCGGCTACGCCGCCCGCCGCATCCACCCCGACGTGCGGCTGGTCACCCGGGGCGGCAGCGTGGCCTACGACGCGCTGCTGCAGTGCCGTGAGGCCGGCGGCACCTGGGTGCTGGCCTTTGCCATGCCCAGGCACTCCCAGGAGACGCTCCAGGCCGTCCGGGTGGCCCGCGGCGCCGGTCTGAAGGTCGCCCTGGTGACCGACCTCGCCCTCGGGCCGGTGGCCGACGAGGCCGACGTCACCTTCGCCACCGGCACCGGCTCACGGCTGGTGTTCGACTCCTACGCCGCGCCGGGCGTGATGGCCGCCGCGCTGCTGCAGGCCATGACCGACGCCGATCCGGAGCGCACCCAGGCCCGCCTGGAGAAGTACGAGCACCTCTCCGACCAGCACCAGTTCTTCCTGAAGGACTGAATCGGGCACGTTTGTGCGCCCGTGCCCCGGGTGCGGTGAAGATCCTGCGGTCTCCCAAGCCACGGACGGGGATCATCCACGACAAATCACGCATGAATGTTTTCATACGTCTTGCAAACCGGACGGCATATATAAATACTGCTCACGGATCGCGCCCGGCCCACTCCTGGCACGTTCCGCACCAGCGGACTCACCGCTCGCACACCGCCCCGAGAAAGCCGACGGACCGCCCATGCGTACGCACGTCACCGCGCAGCGCCGGTCACCGACGCCCGGGGCCCCTGCACGGACACCCCCCGCCGCCGTCCCCTACCCACGTCGGCGCGCGGGGTGTACCGGGGCGCATCGTCTGCGCGACGCGCCCGTGGCGGCCCCGGCCATCCCCTAGGCCGGGGCCGCCCCGCACCCCGTCGACCACCCTCACGACGCCGCACACCGGAAGCGATGATCATGCCTCTGACCAGCACGCGTATCAGCCCCGACTGGCCCTGCCAGGTCAAGGAACCGGGCTCGTACGACTGGGAGCGCTCGGCGGCCAGGTGGCTGCGCGACCTGATCCCCGCGCGCTACGCCAGCTATCCGGCCCTCATCCGCCACCCCGTCCTGCTCGCCCGGCACGCCCAGCTGCAGGTCCAGCAGGAGATACGGGTCGCCCGGACGGCCCTGCAGACCGCACGGGCCGAGCTGCCGATGCTCGGCCTGCCCGAGTCGGTCATCGAGCACACGATCAAGCTGTACGCCGCCGAGGTGATGCAGCTGCAGCACATCGCCCGCAGCGTGCGCGCGGTCAGCGAGGCCCTGGCCGCACGCGGCACGGGCCGCTGATCCACCGGGCCCGCACCGGGCCGCCGACGGCTCGCTCTGCTTCCGGACGGTCGTACGGTGCCGGTGTGGACCGTCGCGCGAAGCCGGTGTGAAGGTCGTATGAAAACCGTCTCCGGCGGGCGAGTGATCGAACGGCCCCGGTGTGCCATGCTCGTCGCGTGACGAGCGAGCGCGCGCACCCGGTGGACCCCGCCGGCGACGATCTTGTCGCACTGGCCAGGATCGTGGCCCGTCAGCGCGCCGAGCTGGAACGGCTGCGGGACCTCGCCGCGACCTCGGCGGTCCTGGAGCGGGCCAAGGGCGTGCTGATGGCCGTCACAGGGTGCACCGCGGAAGCCGCGCACGAGGAGTTGCAGCAGTGCGCCGGGGACGGCAACCGCACGCTCCTCGAGCAGTGCTGGCTCACCCTCGGTGCCCTGCTGCCGCCGAACGAGCGACCGTCCGGCACGTCCGCGGCCCCCGCCGAACCGCCGGTCGCCGGCACCTGGAACGCCGCGCCCGCCGGCACCGCAGACCTCGCGACGACACTCGGGCGCATCGGCCGGGACCTGGTCCGGGCGGGCACCGTGCACGAGCTGGCCCGGTGTCTGCTGGAGCACATCGCGCCCGAGACCGACGCCGACGCGGTGATGCTGTACGAGCGGCTGCCCGAGGGCGGGCTCGAACTGGTCGGGCATGCCGGGGTCGACACGACCCTCGCCGCCCAGTGGCGGTACGTCCCCCCGGTCCGCGGAGTGGCCCCGCTCGAAGCCCTGGGGTCCGGTGAGCCGCGGTGGCTGGAGGACCACACCGGGGACCGCGACCGGTACCTGATGATCGGGGAGTCGCCGGAGCGCTGGCCCAGCAGGGCCTGGCTGCCGGTGCCCGTGCCCGACGGCGAGAGAGCCCGTGTCGCCCTGGGCGTGCTGCGCAGGCGCGCCGGGTCGTTCGAGCCGCGCGAGCGGGACCTGCTGCTGGCGGTCGCCCGGCTCTGCGCGGGCCGGCTGCGCGCCTTCGACTCCCCCCGGGAACGCCCCGGTGACGCCGACTCCCGGACCGTGCAGGCGGTGTTCGACGCGCTGCCGGGCGCGGCGATCCTGCTGACTCCGCTGCGCGCCGCCTCCGGCGAGGTGGAGGACTACCGCATCGAGGCCGCCACCTCGGAGACGGTCGACGTGTTCGGCCGGTCCGGCCGGGAGATGGTCGGCAGAGGGGTCCTGGAGAGCTGTCCGTCCGTCGCGGGCGAGGCGCTGTGGCACGGCTGTCTGAGGGCGCTGGAGGCGGGCGTGCCGTTCGAGAGCGAACCGTTCGTGCACCACGAGGTGGCCGGCGAGGTGCCCGTGACCGCCACCTACTCGGTGCGGGCCGCCCCGATGGGCGAGGGCCTGCTGGTCACCTGGCTGCGGCAGGACCCCGCACAGCGGCAGGAGCGGCGCCTGGCCGATGTGCAGCGGCTCGGCAACCTCGGCTGGGCCAACTGGAACCTGATCACCCGGGAGATCTCGTGGTCCGAGCAGACCTACGCCGTGCTCGGCCGGTCCGCCGCCGAGCAGCCGCTCGCTCTCGAACGGCTCCCGGACCTCGCGCTGCCGGAGGACGCGGGCCCGCTCACCCACGCGATCGCCGAACTGGTCCGCCACGCCCGGCCGTTCGACGTGCCGTTCCGCATCGCGGCGACCGGGGGTGTCCGGCATCTGCGGCTGGTGGCGGAGGCCGTCACGGCGCCGGACGGCACCGCCGTCGAGGTGCGCGGCTTCGTCCAGGACCTCACCCGGCAGCGGAGCGCGGAACTGGCGCTGGTGGAGAGCGAGCGGGCGATGCTGCTGCAGCGCGGGGTCCTGCAGGCCGAACGGGCCCTGGCCGCCCGGCTGCAGCATGCGCTGCTGCCGCTGCCGAGCAAGCCGGTGCGGCGGTCGGGGCTGCGTGTCGAGGTCGCGTATCTGCCCGCGCAGTCCGGCATCCATGTGGGCGGTGACTGGTTCAGCGCCGTCGAACTCCCTGACGACGACGCGCTGTTCGTGGTCGGGGACGTGGCGGGCCACGGCGTCGACGCGGTGGCCACGATGGCCCAGCTCAGGTTCACCGCGAAGGGGATGGTCAGCACCGGCTCCTCGCTGACCGAGGCACTGGCGGGGCTCAACTACCTGCTGCTGCACTCCCGCGACAGCCAGGCCACCGCCACCGTGGTGCTCGCCCGCTACCACCCCGGCCGGCGCGTCCTCGGCTGGGCGCAGGCCGGGCATCTGCCGCCGCTGCTGGTGCGCCGCGGCGAGGTGCGCTATCTCGACCGGCCCGGCGGCATGCTGCTCGGCGCGACCGCGGCTCCGCTCTTCGAGGCGGCGGAACTCCGTCTGGAGCCCGGGGACCGGCTGCTGCTGTACACCGACGGCCTGGTGGAGCGACCCGGCGAGAGCCTCGACGCAGGCCTGGACCGGCTGGCCGAAGCGGTGCGCGCCCAGGGCTGCGGCGACTGCGGATCACTGGACGCACTGCTCACCACGATGCTCGCGGAGGAGGGGCGGGACGACGTGTGCGTGGTGGACATCAGGATGCCGCTGGACGACATGACCACCGGGACGGACGCGCCGGACAGGGACGGCTAGGGCCGGGCGGCGGTACCGGGGCCCGGTGACGGTGCGCGGGGATGGGGCCGCGGATCAGTCGTCGTTCCGGTGCCGCAAGTACCAGCACACCCCGACGACCAGGGCCAACAGGAAGACGGCGGGCACGAGCAGGCCCGGGATGCGGGAGGCGGTCATCGGGGTGGCCTTCGGTCGTGGTGCGGTGGGACGCGCGGCACTCGGCCGCGGGGCTGCCCATGATGGGCCCGGGCCACCGCACAGGCAATGCCTTTCGTCAGGGCATTGCCCGGTGTTCGAACCCGTTCAGTCCACGGGGTGACCTGCGCGGATGCCGGCCGCGTCGGACAGGCGCAGCAGCGGCCCGCCGCGCCCCCCGCCCCACTGCACCGGGTCCAGGACGAAGCCGACGTGGTCGCCGCCGTCGGTGCGGTGGAGGATGGTGCCGACGAACCAGGCCGCCGTGTTCCGCAGCACCACCGCGCCGCCGTAGCCCTCCGCCCAGTCCAGGCACGCGAACTTGTCGATCCTGTCGCCGGTCTGGCCGCCGAGGAGTTCCGCGAGGTCCCGTTGGTCGCGGGTGAGCAGATGGACGGCGAGGTGTTGTGCGGCCCGGGCGACGCGGTAGGTGTGGTTGGCCTTGGACAGCCAGACCGTGAACCGGGGCGGCCGGATGGAGCACTGCGAGGCGAAGCCGACCAGACACCCGGCCCGCTCGCCGTCGGCCACGGCCGTCACCACGCACATGTCGGGATTCAGCCGCTCGAAGAAGCCGTCCATGGAGCCGTCCACCTGGCCGTCCATGGCTTCCTCCGGGCCGGCTCCGGCCACGCTCGCCGCACTGTCCACGTCCGTCATGGCACCGCGCTCCCGTCCGCCGCTACGGCCCGGCCTCGGCGTGCACAGGGAGCCCCGGGCACGGTCCGCGCCGCTCTCCCGGGGTTCCCCGCGTGCCTCTCATCAATCGTCGCCCGGGCCGGTCCGCGACTCCAGCGCGCGGCGCGTGTCGTCGCCGTAGACGCCGGTCTCGTCACCGCTGATGCCGTACCAGAGCTGGAACCGCGCCACGGCCGCGGTGAGGCCGGCGTCGTAGGTGCCGCTGGTGGAGCCGTCGCGGTAGACGTCCGGGATGCGGAGCAGCCGTTTCTGCAGTTCGGTGACGCCGGGGCCGGTGTCGCCCTGGCGGAGCGTGCCGGGGCCGTCGGGGTCGGTGGCAGTGGTGGGCGCGGGGGATGTGGTGGGGGTGGGTGCCGGTGCGGTGGTGGGCGGTGCGGTCGCGGCCGGGCGGTGCGCGGGCGCGGTCGCCGCGGCCTGCTCGCGGCCGGGCAGGAGCAGCGCACAGCCGAACCCGAGGAGGGCCGCGGCGGCCACGGCCCCGGCGACGGCCGTCCGGCGCAGGACGCGGGGCCGGCCGTCGGCGTGCGGCGGAGTGCGGGCCGGCGGCACGGGCGGCAGTTCCTGCGTCTCCGCCTCGTCGGCGTGCGCCGCTCGCGCCGGGGCGCTCTCCATCTCGCGCATCAGCTCCGCCAGTCCGTCGAGGCGGCGGGGCCGCAGCACCCGGACGGGTTCCAGGACCGGTCCGGGACGCGGCCGTTCAGGATCGGGCGGTGTCGGCACCTGGCTCTCCTTCCGTCGTCCCCGCACTGAGATACGGCGACGCGGGTGGCACCGTTCAGGGTCGACCGGCCACACCGAAACGATCGAAACGCGCAACTCCGAAAGGAGTGTTGAGCGTTTGAGAAAGCGCGTGCTAGAAAGCGCCGTCATGACGACTCCTTGGTCCCGCCGTGGTTTTCTGGCCGTCTGTTCGGGAACCGCTGTCGCCCTGGGTCTCAGGACCCGGGCGTTCGCGGCGTCGGACGAGTTCGCGACGCTCCGGGCGAGGTGGCGCACCCTGATCCTCGGCGAGGGCTTCGACCCCGCCGCCGAACCGTTCCGGAGCCGGCTCGCCGACCTGGGCGCGACGGCGGGCCGGTACCGGGCCACGATGGCCCCCGCCCCCGGCTCCCTGTGGCCCGACCTGGTCTACGCCGACCCGGACCCGGACACCGACCAGGAGTCGTACGGCTACTCGGGCAACATGAACACCAGTTACACCCGGCTGAGCACGCTCGCGCAGGCGTACTGCCAGCCCGGCACCGGCCTGACCGGCGACGCGGATCTGCGGGACGCGGTCCTCACCGGCCTGGACCACCTCCACGACGACGTCTACAACGCGGACCGGACCCGGTACGGAAACTGGTACAGCTGGCAGATCGGCGCCCCGCAGGCGCTGCTGGACGTGTGCGTGCTGATGTACGACGCCCTGCCGCCCGACCGGCTCGCCGGGTACCTCGCCGCCGTCGACCACTTCGTGCCCGACTCGGCGGTGGCGAGCTACAGCGGGACGAGTACGGGCGCCAACCGGGTCGACCTGTGCCGGGTGCTGGTGCTGCGCGGCGTCGTCGGGGCGAGCGCGGCCAAGGTCGCCCTGGCCCGCGACGCCCTCTCCCCCGTGTTCCCGTACGTCACCTCCGGCGACGGCCTGTACGCCGACGGTTCGTTCATCCAGCACACCACCGTGCCGTACACCGGCTCCTACGGCTCGGTCCTGCTCGGCGGTCTCGGGCTGCTGTTCGCGCTGCTGGCGGGTTCGAGCTGGGAGGTGACGGATCCGAACCGGCAGATCGTGTTCGACGCGGTGGAGCACGCCTGGGCGCCGTTCCTCCACAACGGCCTGGTGATGGACGCCGTGGCGGGCCGGGCGATCAGCCGCGGGCTCTCGGCCGCGGACCCCCAGCAGATCCAGCAGGACGACCATCTGCGCGGCCATCCGATCCTGGGCTCGATCGTGCTGCTCGGGCAGGGGGCGAGCGCGGCCGAGAACGCCCGCTGGCGTGCTCTGGTGAAGGGCTGGATGCAGCGCGACCACTACAGCCCGCCGCTCGCCGACCCGGTGCTGAGCCTGCCGCATCTGGCCCGGCTCAAGGGCGTGCAGGACGACGGGTCGGTGACGGCGGCGGCCGAGCCTTCCGGGCACCGGCTGTTCCCGTCCATGGCACGGGCCACGCACCGCGGACCGGGCTGGGCGGCCGCGCTGAGCATGGCCGACAAACGGATCACGTACTACGAGACCGGCAACGGCGAGAATCTGCGCGGCTGGCACACCGGTTCCGGGATGCTCTACTGGTGGGGCGACACCTTCGCGGGCGGCCAGTACAGCGACGCCTTCTGGCCCACCGTCGACCCCTACCGGCTGCCCGGCACGACCGTCTCGCGCAAGGCGCTGGCGGACGAGGCCGGCGGGGACTGGGGCGCCCCGAAGCCGGACGTGAGCTGGGTGGGCGGCGCGACGGACGGACGGCGAGCGGCCGTCGGGCAGTACCTCAGGGGCCTGCAGTCGACGCTTGTGGCGAACAAGTCGTGGTTCTTCTTGGACGACACGGTCGTCTGTCTCGGCGCGGGCATCAGCTGCGCCGACGGCACGGCCGTGGAGACGACGGTCGAGAACCGCAACCTCGGCCCCACCGGCGGTGCCCCCTTCACCGTCGACGGCACGGTCCGGCCCGCCTCCTACCCCTGGTCGGCGACGCTCACCGGGGCGAAGTGGGCGCACATCGGCGGGCACGGCGGTTATGTCTTCCCCGGCGGGGCGACCGTGCGGGCCCTGCGCGACGCCCGGGACGGCAGCTGGAGCACCATCAACAAGGGCGGCTCGGCCACCGTCCTGAACCGCAAGTACCTGACGATGTACGTCGACCACGGCACCGATCCGGTGAACGCGTCGTACGCCTATCTCCTGCTGCCGGGCGCCACCGCGGCCCGTACGCGGGCGCGGGCCGCGGACCCGCACTGGCTGACCGTGCTCGCCAACACCAACAGCGGGCAGGGGGTGGCCGTCGCCTCGCTCGGGTTCACGGGGGTGAACTTCTGGCTGGGCGGAACGGTCGGAACGCTCACCGCGAGCGATCCGTGCTCCGTGATGATCAGCGAGAACGAGGACGGCACCGCCGTGATCGCGGTGAGCGATCCGATGCGCATGCGCACGAGCCTCACCCTGACCTGGCGGCGGGCCGCCTGCGCGGTGACGTCCGCACCGGGCACGCTCGTCTCGGCGACCACCGGCGCCATCCTGACGCTCGTCTTCGGCGACCTCACACAGACGGCCGGGGTCACCCAGCGGGTCACCGTCAGGCTGGGCTGAGCGCCTCCCGCTGCACGAACCGGCCCAGGGACGCCGTGAACGCGGCGACGAAGGCGTCCCTGGCCTCCTCCGGCAGGGCCTCCAGGGACAGATAGGGGTTCAGGTCCTCGAGTTCGACCAGCAGGAGGCCGCCGTCGCGGGTGCGGCAGGCGTCGACGCGCTGGATGCCGTGGCCGAGGTCGTTCCAGTCGATGAAACGCCGGGCGAACTCCAGGTCGGCGGCGGTGGCCGCATAGGGCTTCAGCTCCCAGCGGCGCTCCGGGTCGGGGGCGTGGAGGGCGTACTGGAAGTCGTCGTCGACGAAATAGAAGGACACCTCGTGGACGAAGTCGACGCAGGGCTGGATCAGGACCTGGCCGGTGGCGAGCGCGGCGACCTGGCCGGCGGGCACGATCCTCAGGCCGAGGGAGTCGGCGCCGAGCATGGGCTTGACGACGTACCGCTCGGCGGCCGGCAGCAGGTGCAGTTCCTCGGCGCGGCCGACCGTCGGTATGACGGGGAAGCCCGCGGCGCTCAGGTCGAGCAGGTACTGCTTGCCGGCCATGTCCGCCTTGCCGGTGAGCGGGTTGTAGACGCGGGCGCCGGTGGCGAGTCCTCGGGCGCGGAAGGCGTCGTACGCGCGCTGGTAGCCGAGGACGGGCCCGCTGTTGCGGACGACCACGGCGTCGAATCCGTCCATCAGCGCGGCGGCGTCCAGCGGATGGCACAGGGCGAGGTCGAACCGGTCGCGCAGCCGGGAGGTGAGGAGGATGTCCTCGTCGCAGTAGCGACGTCCGCGGGCCTCGTACGCCAGGTCGGTGACGTAGAGCAGGCGGGGGCGGGCGGCGGGCATACGGGGTCTCCTCGGGCGGGTGCGGCCCCTTGGGACGGCGGGGGCGCGGCATGCGGTGCAGAAAGGTTACGTCGGAGCCTGCACGCTCCAGTCCCCGGCCCGGACCTCCGCACCCGCTGCGACTGCTCTCACAGCACTCAGTTCCCCGGCACGCCCACTCGGACTGCACTGAGTGTCACCATACTCGTCCGGGTGCTACGTTCCCCTTCATGAGCTCCAGCAGCGCGGCGCCGGCCGTGAAGCCGCCGATGCGCGACACCCTCGTTGCGGCGGCCTTCCAGCTCTTCCTGGAACGCGGGTACGAGCAGACCACCGTGGACGACATCGTGGCCCTGGCCGGGGTCGGCCGGCGTTCGTTCTTCCGCTACTTCCCTTCCAAGGAGGACGTGGTCTTCCCCGACCACGAGCGCTGCCTGGCCGACATGACCGCCTTCCTCGCCGCGAGCGACGAGGAGCACGAACCGGTGCGGAGGGTGTGCGACGCGGCCCGGCTGGTGCTGGGGATGTACGCGGAGAACCCGACGTTCTCCGTGCAGCGCTACCGGCTCACCAAGCAGGTGCCGGGCCTGCGGGCCTACGAGCTGTCGGTGGTGTGGCGCTACGAGCGTGCGCTCGCCGAGTACCTGCGCGGGCGGTTCGCGGGCCGGCCGGACGGGACGCTGCGGGCGGATGTCGTCGCGGCCGCGGTGGTCGCCGCGCACAACAACGCCCTGCGCTCCTGGCTGCGTTCGGACGGTCTGGGCGACGCGGGCGCGGCCGTGGACCACGCGCTGGGGTATGTGCAGCGGGCGTTCGGGAACACCGCCGAGCCCGCTGCGGCACCCGCCCGGACCGGTCCGCTGCCGGCGGGCGAGCAGGCGGGCCGTCCGGACGACGTGGTGGTGCTGGTCTCCCGCCGGGACGCCCCGCTGTGGCGGGTGGTGCAGGAGTTGGAGACGGCGCTCGGCCGCGCCTGACGCACCCCGCTTCCGCGAAATAGGGGTACGCAGTGCCTTTACGAGTGACACTGAGTGCCATACTCTGTCGGGCGTGCAAGGTGGCGCAGCCGCCGCGCACGCGTGTGCCCGGTGCGCGCCGGACACGCGGGATTCCGGCCGAGCGCAGGGAGTTGACCAGCGTGTACCACTACTCAGCAAACGTCTCGTATCCGGCGGCCGGCTCCGCGGCGGGTCTCCTCGATCCCGTCTCCGCGGACTCCAGGGACGCCATCGTCTTCCAGCGCTGCACCTGGTGCGGCACCGCGATGTACCACCGGCTGCTGTGTCCGGTGTGCCAGGGCAGCGAGCTGCGCACGGAGCGCAGCGAGGGTGTCGGGACGGTCCGGCACTCCACCGTGGTGCACCGCAACACGCCCGCGGCGCGCAATGTCTCGCTGATCGAGATGGCCGAGGGGTTCGTCGTACGGGGGCGGGTCATGGGCCCGCCGGTCGGCATCCACAGCGGCGACCGGGTCCGGCTGTCCACCGCCCAGGATCCGGTGCGGGGCGAGCCTGTCTTCCAGCTGCTGGACGAGCCGTACCGGGGCGCCTGGACCTGACGGCGCCGTCCACACCGGCCCCCACGGGGGCCACAGCCCCAGGACCAACTCCCTTGCGGTGAGCGGCTGTTCGGCCCGGGGCTGTCACGGTCCTCACTCCGTGAGGGTCACCCGGATCCCGACCGTTCCGTCCAGGCCGCGCCGCAGCCGGCTGCCGAGCAGGGTGAGGCGGCCGACGATGCCGTACTTGCGGGCGATGAGGTCCCGGTAGCGGGCGGTGGTGGCGGCGTCGGTGATCTCCGCGGTGGCCGGCACCTGGTCGCCGGTGGGGTTGCCGCGCAGGTCGCACGGGCCGACGAGGACGTCCGGGCGGCGGCGGATCCGTTTGACCTTGAAGCTGTCGGCGGCCGTCCAGACACCGAGCGTGTCACCGTCCCGGACCACCCAGACCGGGGTGGCGACCGTGGTGCCGTTCCTGCGGTGGCTGGTCACGAGCAGGTACTTGCCGGAGCCGAGCCGGTCCAGCCGCGAGTCGTCCATGCACGGCAGTCTAGGAGGCCGCCCCGACCGGCGGACCGGCTCGGTCACATGCTCGGGAGACCCGCTCGGTCAGTCCAGGGCGGCGGCCATGCGCCGCACTCCCTCGGTGAGGATCTCGGGGGAGGTCGCCAGGTTCAGCCGTACGTGCCCCGCGCCGCCGGTGCCGAAGGACGGGCCCGGGCTGACGGCGACCCGGCCGCGGTCGAGGAAGACCTGCGCGGGGTCGTCGCCGAGGCCGAGGGCGTGGCAGTCGAGCCAGGCCAAATAGGTGGCCTCGGCGGGGTGCAGGCGGATCGCGGGCAGGTACTCGGCGAGCAGACCGGCGAGCACGCTCCGGTTGGCCTCCAGCCCCGCCAGCAGGGCGTCCAGCCAGCCGGTGGCCTCGCGCAGCGCGGCGGTGTGGGCGATGACGCCGACGTGGCTGGGGCCGTGACTCACCTCCTCGGGCAGCCGGTCGAGGTCGGTGGCGGCCTTGGGTCCGGCGACGGCGAGGGCGGCTTTGAGGCCGGCCAGGTTCCAGCCCTTGGAGGCCGACATCAGGGACAGGCCGCGTTCGGCGCCGGGCACGCTCAGGTAGGGCACGAAGGTGACGCCGGGAGCGACGAGCGGGGCGTGGATCTCGTCCGCGACGACCCGGACCCCGTACCGCTCGGCGAGGGCCGCGACGACGGCCAGTTCGTCCGCCGTGTGCACGGTGCCGGTGGGGTTGTGCGGGCTGCACAGCAGGAAGGCGGCGCGGCCGGTCCCGGCGGTCGCCGCCCGGAACACCTCCTCCAGGCCGGCCGGGTCGATGCGCAGGTCGGCGCCGAGCGGGGCCTCGACCACCCGGCGGTCCATGTGGGTGATGAACTGGAAGAACGGCGGATAGACCGGCGGGTTGACGATCACCGGATCGCCGGGCCCGGTGACCAGTTTGATCATCTCGACCACACCGAGCATCACGTCCGGAACGATCGCGGTGCGCTCGACGGCGATGCCGTCCCAGTCCCAGCGTTCGGCGGCGAACGCGGCCAGCGCCTCGGCGTAGGCGGTGCCGGACGGGTATCCCGTGTCGCCGAGGGCCAGCGCGTCGGTCACGGCGCGGACGACGGGTCCGGCGAGGGGTACGTCCATCTCCGCCACCCACAACGGCAGCACGTCCTCGGGGTAGGTGCGCCACTTCATGCTCGTACGTCGGCGCAGCTGCTCCAGGCCGAGGGCGTGCAGCGGATCGGGGTCGCCGGGAGTGGTGTGCGGGATGCGGGTCATGGGGCTCACGATAGGAGCCCGTACGGGGCGGGGGAACGACCGAACACCCGGGAGGCGAGCAGAGATCAACTCGGGCGTCTAGATTGCGTCTTGAACGGTGTATTCCTCGTCCGGCAACTCATCCGTACCCAGGAGCTGACCCACGTGACCGACAACCCGGCAGCCACCGACGACGTGGCCGTGTCGCTGCGTGCCCGCATCCTGGAAGGACCCCGCAAGGGCCAAGCATGAGCCCGCAGGGGCTGGCAGGGTCTCGCAGAGGCCGACCATAGTCCGCCAGGGTCCCGCAGGGGCCGACCACGGGCCGGTGGGATCCCGCGACGGCCGAGCGCCGCAGAAGAGACCCCGCAAGCGCCGGGCACAGGCCGACAGAATCCCGTAGGAGCCGACCACCGCCCGGCAGGAAGCCGCAACGGACGAGCGCGACCGAACAGGGATCGCCGGTGTCGCTGAACGCCCGGGCCGTGGGCCGCGTATGGAGGTGCGGGCCCTCGACGATCCGAGGGCTCCGCGCCGCCGCACGGGGCGGCGCGGGTTCGGTTCGGCTTCGGGAGCCCTGCATGCGGCACGCACGACGACGGATCGTCAGGCGGGTGACACGACTGGCGGCGGTCGGCGGACTCCTCCTGGGCGGTGCGATGGTCGCCCAGGCGGCCATGGCGAGCGAGACACCCACGGCCGCCGGCAGACCGTTCGCCGCCGCATCCGGCGTGTCCGGCGCCGGAGACACCGGGGCCGCGCTGGTGGCGCGGCTCGGCACGGCGCGGACGGCGGGAAACTGGATCGGCGCCGACGGGCGGCCGGTCGTGGCGGTGACCGACGAGGCGGCGGCGCGGGACGTGCGGCGCGCGGGCGCCGAGGCGAAGATCGTGCCGCACAGCATGGACGAGCTCAAGTCGGCGACGGCCACGCTGCGTTCGGCGCCGCGCGTGGCGGGCACCGCGTGGGCGGTGGACTACCGGACCAACCGGGTCCTGGTCAGCGCGGACAGCACGGTGTCCGCGGGCGACTGGTCCAGGATGAGCCAAGTGGCCGCGAAGATAGGGAACTTCGTGCGGATGGAGCGCACGAAGGGCACGTTCACCACGCGACTGAACGGCGCCCAGCCGATCCTGTCGACCGGTGGCCGCTGCTCGGCGGGGTTCAACGTGACCAACGGACAGAGCGACTTCATTCTCACCGCCGGTCACTGCGGTCCCGCGGGATCGACCTGGTTCGCCGACAACCAGGGGAACCAGCAGCTCGGCCGGACGGTGAGCAGCACCTTTCCCGGCAATGACTTCTCACTCGTGCAGTACGCCTCCGGCAAGGCCGGTGCCGGCGCCGACGTCGTCGCGATCGGCGGCGGCAACGGGGTGCGGATCACCGGGGTCGCCGATGCGGCGGTGGGGCAGCGGGTGTTCCGCAGCGGCAGTACCAGTGGCCTGCACGACGGGACGGTCACCGCGCTCAACGCGACCGTCAACTACCCGGAGGGGACGGTCACCGGGCTGATTCAGACCACCGTGTGTGCCGAACCCGGCGACAGCGGCGGGCCGCTGTTCTCCGACGGGATCGCGCTCGGTGTGACCTCGGGCGGCAGCGGTGACTGCACGGCGGGCGGGACGACGTTCTTCCAGCCGGTGACGCGGGCGCTTGCGGCGCTGAACGTCAAGCTGATCGTGTCGGCGCAGAACGCCGGTGGTGCCGCCCGTAGCGCGGCCCCTTCCCCCGCGCCGTCCGCCCCGGCCGCGCAGGGCGCGGTGGCGCCGAGCGCGGCCGCGCCCGGTTCCGCGGCGCCGGTGACGGGCGCGCAGGGCGAGACGCTGCTGGCTCGGCTGACGGACACCCGCAACGTCGGTCCCGGACTGCTGGTCATCGCGGGCAGTCTGATCGCGCTGGTCGCGACCCGCTACATACGGGCCGAACAGGACCGCAAGGCCTATCAGCGGTACTACTCGGCGACCTGGGGCTGAAACCCGGGCGGACCTGGGGCTGAGACCCGGGCGACGAGCCGACGCAGGCGGCATGCGAAGGGCACCCGTGCGCTCACGGGTGCCCTGGGGGGTACGGCGCGGTCCGCGCGAGGCCGGTCAGGCGGCCTGCTGCGACCGCGGGGTCGCTGCGGCCCACTCCATCACGAGGCGCTGGTACTCCGCGCGCTGCTCGGTGGTCAGTGTCCCGCCCGACCGGCGCCACAAGGCCCTGATCTCCTCGTTGACCTCCGCGGCCGAGCGCTCGGGGGCGGCTTCAACAGTGGTGGACATGCTGTGAAGCATATGCCGATCGAGGTGAAGGCGCTGTGAGTAAGCCCACCCCATACGGACATTACGGACGTGGTGCTCATCACGTCGATCTGTCAAGCGTGAGGCGGGAGTTCACACCTGGCCCTCACCCAGTACCAGCACCTGGATCGCCAGCACCGCGGCACCCCGGGCCCAGTCGTGGAAGTCGGAGACCTTCGTCTCCAGGCCGACCGGGTCGGCGAGCGGATGCCGGTGGGCGCCGATCGTCTCGCGGACCGTGTTCCCGGCCACATCCATCAGGCCGACCCCCTCTCCGGCGAGCAGGATCTTCTGCGGCATCGCGAAGTTGGCGATCTGCGCGACGAGGGTACCGAGGGCCCGGGCGGCCTCATCGATCACCCGGGAGGCCATGGGCTCCCCCGTGGCGGCATCGGCGAGGATCTCCTCGTAGGTGGTGTCACGGCCGGTGGCGGCGCGGATCTGGTACTCGATGCTGGAGATGGTGAGCAGCGACACGGCGCTGCCGCGGGTGCCGTTCGGCGTGAGCGGGCCGTTCGGGTCGATGATCCAGTGGCGGCCGAAGCCGCGTCCCTCCTCCGCGAACGGCACCCGCCGGCCGCCGAGCACCAGCCCGTAGCCGATACCGGCGCCGATGGTCAGGACGGCGAAGCGGTCGAGTCCGCGGCCCGCGCCGAACCAGGTCTCGGCCTCGACCAGGGCGGCCACGTCGTTCTCCACGACGACCGGGAGCCCGGTGCGCTCCCGGACCAGTGCGGCGAGCGGCGCGTCCCGCCAGCCGAGGAACGGCGACTCGGCGACCACCGCGCGCTCGCGCACCAGCCCGCCCACCCCGACGCCGATGCCCGCGGGGGCGGGGCGCCCCTCGGTCAGCGCGGCCGCCATCTCCGCGAGCAGCGCGGCGACGGCGTCCGGGTCGTGCGTGGTCAGCGGCCGGTCGAGCCTTCCGGTCACCTCGCTGCGCAGTGTGGTGACGACGCCGTAGACCATGTCTCCGGTGATCTTGAAGCCGAGGAAGGAGCGGGCGTCGGCCACGACGTCCAGCGGCTGCGACGGACGGCCCTGCCGCGCCGGGGCCTGGCCGGCCACCTCGGGGGCCTCGGCCAGCAGCCCGGACTCCAGGAGCGGCTTCGTCAGCCGGGTGAGGCTGCCCTGGGAGAGCCCGAGGCGCCGGGCCAGCTCGGTGCGGGACAGGGGCCCGTGCACGAGCACCTCGATCGCCACGGAACGCTCCGCGGAGCTCAGCGGCAGCCAGTTGGCCATGGACTCCAGACCCTCCTTTTATTCCACCTCAGAAGTAATCAGCCTCACCCTAGCGGACCTGCAGCGCGTAGCACGAACATCGCCGCCCTCTTGACGATCTGATTCTTCCGCGTCAAAAGTAATCGGCATGACTTTCTCTCTCGGTATCGTCGGCGCCGGACAGTTCTCCGGTCAGTTCGCCACGCTGTTCCAGGCCCACCCCGGCGTCCGTGACGTCTATGTCACCGACCTGCTGCCCGAGCGGGCCGAGCGGCTCGTCGCCGCGCAGGGTCTCGCCGGCACCTTCCCGTCGTACGAGGCCATGCTGGAGGCGCGGGCGGTCGACGCGGTCGCTATCTTCACCCAGCGCTGGACGCACGGCCCGCTGGTCCTGCGGGGTCTCGGCGCGGGCAAGCACGTCTACTCCGCCGTCCCCATGGCGATCACCGCGGAGGAGATATCGGCGATCATCGACGCGGTGCGGGCGACCGGGCTGACGTACATGATGGGTGAGACCAGCCAGTACAACCCGGCGACCGTGCACGCCCGCAACCAGGTCGCCGAGGGCGCCTTCGGCCGGCTGTTCTACGCCGAGGGCGACTACGTCCACGACATGGACCTCGGCTTCTACGAGGCGTACCAGTACAGCGGCGGCGAGAACTGGAAGGCGACCGCCAGCTATCCACCGCTGCTGTACCCGACGCACTCGGTGGGCGGGGTGCTGGGGGCCTGGCGGACCCACGCGGTGAGCGTGTCGGCGATCGGGGTGCGGGACGATCGCGGGGATGGCGTTTTCGATCGTTCGGTCAGCCAGTTCGACAACGATGTGTCCAACGCGACCGCGCTGTTCGAGGTGGCGGGCGGCGGATCGTTCCGTACGAACGAGTTCCGGAGGGTCGGCTATCCCTCGCACCTCCGCGAGTCCCGGTTCCGGTTCTTCGGTACGGAGGCCAGCATGGAGCAGCTGGCGACGGTGGCGCTGTGGCAGGACAAGAACGGGGTGAAGGACATCAGCGAGCTGCTGGAGCCCAAGCCGACCCTGGCCCCCGACGATCCGTCCCTGGCGCACATCGCGCCGGAGCTGCGGGCCGCCTTCACCTCCGGTTCGGCGCCGGTGCACGACCGGTCCCGGCTGCCGCGGGAGTTCGACCGGCTGCACAACGGCCACGAGGGCAGCCACCACTTCCTCGTGGACGACTTCGTCACCGCGGTCAACACCCGTTCGCTGCCGTCGGTGAACGCATGGGTGGCCGCCCGCTACACCCTGCCGGGCATCATCGCGCACGAGTCCGCGCGGCAGGGCGGCGTACGGCTGGCGATCCCCGACTTCGGGGACGCGCCGCAGGGGTGAGGCTCCGGGCGGCGACGGCTCAGGACCGCTCGGGTGCTGCCGAGTTGCTGTCTCAGGTGCTGCTCAGGTGCCCGGCTTGCGGCCGTAGACGAAGACGTCGTCGCCCGTCTTCAGCAGCGACCAGTACGCCTTGGCGTCCTTGGTCGTCATGTTGACGCAGCCGTGCGAGCCCGGCGGGTTCCACATGCTCAGGTTGACGGAGTGGAAGGCCTGGCCGCCGTCGAAGAACTGGCTGTAGGGCATCGGCACGTTGTAGACGGTGGAGACGTGGTGGAGGTCCCGCCAGTAGATCTTCTTCAGGCCGGTGCGGGTGACATAGCCCTTGCGGCCGGTGCGGACGGGCACCGGTCCGTAGACGAGCTTCCTGCCGTCCTGGATCCAGCTCAGCTGGAGCGTGAGGTTCACGCAGGCGATCCGGCCCTTGTTCACCGGGCACGCACCGTCCTTGTCCGGGTTGTTCCCGACGGCCTTCTGCTTGTTCATCAGGTCCATCACGCCCCAGGTGACGGATCCGGCGTAGCCGATGGCGGGCGTGATGCCGTGCCTGTTCTGGAAGGCCTGGATGGCCTGACAGTCGGCGGCGGACTGCCTGCCGTCGACCGGCCGGCCGAGGAACTTCTCCACCTGCTTCTGGTACGGCCCCGTCTGCGTGGTGCAGCCGGCGGCCTGGGCCGGTGCGGCCGTGAGGGCGAGCGTCAGCGGCGCCACCAGTCCCGTGACGCCGAGCGCGACGAGGCCTCGTCTGCGAATGTCCCCCATGTGCATCTCCGTCTCCCCTTGTCGCCCAGGGCCTGCCCCGGGTGCCTCCCTGCGCGATTCCCACGATGTCGGCCTGCTAGACCCGTGCGGGCGCGTGGGGGTTGTGGTTCCGGTCAGGCTGTGACGAAACGGTGAACTTCCGCCCCGCGCAGCAGGCCGGCGGGGAGCCTGCGGCCGTACGCGACCAGCAGGAGGTCCTGGCCACGGCCGTACAGGGGCGCACCGGAGCCGAAGGACCAGTCGAGGTCGTCCGCGCACAGCCGTACGCCGCTCAGGTCGGTGCCGAAGACGCGGAAGGCGCGCGGGTCGACGGCGTCCAGCAGGATCCGCAGCCGGTCCTCGGGCACCTCGCGGTCCAGTCCGAGGGGCACGGTGACGTCCAGGCCGTGCACGACGTCGTGACCGAGGGCCGCGGCGAGACCTCCGATCGGGGGCGTCCAGGGGTGATGGGCGTGGGTGCGCAGGAACCCGGCGAGCACGGCGTCCGGGTGGGCGGCCGCGTCGCGGCGGGCGAGCCGGTCGGTCATGCGGTGCAGGCTGCCGCGCGCCTTGGCCAGCTCCATCAGCACCCGGGTGGTCGGGTGGCGGAACCCCATCGACATGTGAGCCACGACCTCCCGCACCCGCCACCCCGCGCACAGGCTGGGCGCGTTCCACTGCTCGGGCGTCAACGCCTCGAAAAGATCGGCCAGTTCTCGACGTTCGGCGGCGATGGCGGCAGCCGTGGCGGCCCTGTCTGCTGCGGTGTGTGCTGCTTTCCCCATGCATCCAGGGTGTGGACGCGGTCGCCGGAAGTCCAAGACCTGATCCGTCTCGCATCTAGCATGATCCGTTATGGAGTTGAGGCAGCTGCGGTACTTCGTGACGGTGGTGGAGGAGGCCGGATTCACCCGGGCCGCCGAACGCCTGCATCTGGCCCAGCCCGGGCTGAGCGCGCAGGTGCGGCAGCTGGAGCGGGAGTTGGGGCAGCCGCTGCTGGACCGCTCGGGCCGCTCGGTACGGCCGACGGAGGTGGGAAAGGCCGTACTGCCGTATGCGCGGGCCGCGCTCGCGGCCGTCGACGGGGTGCGGCAGACGGTGGAGGAGTACACCGGGCTGCTGCGCGGCCGGGTCGCCGTCGGCCTGGTGCCCGGCACCCTCGCGCACCCCTTCGACCTGGCCGGACAGCTGGCGGACTTCCATGACGCGCACCCCCAGGTGGCGGTCACGCTCACCGAGGACACCTCGGACCGGATGCTGGCCGCGCTGCGCCGGGGCGAGCTGGACCTCGCGGTGGTCGGTGTCGCCCAGGAGGCTCCGGAGCCGGGCATCGCCCACCACGTGGTGATCGACGAGCCGCTGGTCGTGGCGGCCGTCCCCGGACACCCCCTGCTCGCCGGGTACGACGGCTGCGATGCGGTTCCGCCGGCGGCTCTGCGCGGGCACCGGCTGATCGGGCTGCCGCGCGGCACCGGGATGCGGGGTGTGGTGGAACGGCTGTGCGCCGAGGCGGGTTTCCGGCCGCACATCGCGTTCGAGGCGGCGACACCGGATGCGGTGTGCCGGCTGGCGGCCCGGGGACTTGGGGTTGCCGTCCTGCCTGGTCCCGGCCCCCGGCCCGGTCTCGCCGTGCTCCCGTTGCAGGACCCACGGGCACGTGGCCGGGTGGCGCTGGCGTGGCGGGCGGAGGGGGCGATGCTGCCGGCGGCGCGGGAGCTTCTGGAGCGGTTGCGCAGGGCAATGGTTGGGTGAGCGCCGCCCGGCAGCCGGCCGTTGCCGGGTGCAGGTGCGTGGTGGCGGGTTGCTCGGGCCCGCGCGGCGGAGCCGCACATCGACAGGGCCTCGCGCCCTCAGGGGATTGCCAGTCCACTTTCCCCGAATTGGACCGGGCCCACGGGTCCCCCACCTGTCTACGCTGCGGCACATGCACCCCACCCTCGCCGACGACCTCTCCCGGCTCCCCGAACTGCTCCAGTCCGCCCGTGACTTCGCCGCCCGTGAAGCGGTGGGGGTCACCGAGCGCCTGGTTGCCGCTCCTGGAAAAGCCCCCGCGCGTACTCCGCTGCCGGAGGACGGCGCGGGCGGAGACGCCGCTCTCGCGCAGTTCGCCGAACGGTGGGCGCCCGGCTTCTCCGGCTCCGCCGGTCCCCGCTATCTGGGCTTCGTCACCGGCGGTGCGACTCCCGCGTCCGTCGCCGGTGACTGGCTGACGTCTGCGTTCGACCAGAACCTGTCCGGAGCGGGCGGTTCGTGGGCGCAGGAGCTGGAACGGGAGACGGTGGCCTGGCTGCGCGAGCTGTTCGGGCTGGGCGAGGCGCACAGCGGCGCGTTCGTGACGGGGGCGACGGCCTCCAACACGGTCGGTCTGGCCATCGGCCGGGAGTGGCTCGGGGAGCGGCTCGGTGTGGACGTCTCCCGGGAGGGCGCGGCGGCGCTCGGCCCGGTCGACGTGCTGTCCGGCAGCCCGCACTCCAGCGTGCCGAAGGCGATGTCGGTGCTGGGCATCGGCCGGGACCGGCTGCGACGGGTGCCCCTGCTGCCCGGCAACCGGGAGGCGGTGGACGTGGCCGCGCTGGAGTCGGCCCTCGCAGGGCTCGGCGGCCGGCCGGTGATCGTCGTGGCGAACGCGGGCACCGTGAACACCGTCGACTTCGACGATCTGCGGGCGATCGCCGCGCTGAAGGAGCGCTACGACTTCTGGCTGCACGTCGATGCCGCCTTCGGCGGTTTCGCGGCGCTCTCCCCCGAGTACGCCGCCCTGGTCGACGGTCTGGACGCGGCCGACTCGGTCTGTGTGGACCTGCACAAGTGGCTCAACGTCCCCTATGACGCGGCCGTGCAGTTCACCCGGCGGCGTGACCTTCAGGTGCGGGTGTTCCACAACGCCTCCCCCTATCTGGGCCTGCCGGCCGGCGAGCCCGACTTCCTCCATCTGACCCCGGAGAACTCCCGGCGGCTGCGCGCCCTGCCCGCGTGGTTCTCGCTGGTGGCCTACGGGCGTGCCGGACACCGGGAGATCGTCGAACGGAACGTGGCCCTGGCGCACCGGCTCGGCGCGGGCATCGACGCGCTGCCGGGCCTTCGCCTGCTGGCGCCGGTCCGGCTGAACGTCGTCTGCTTCACTCTCGCCGGGGACGCCACCCAGGAGCGGGTCGATGCGCTGGCCCGGTCGGTCGCCGCGTCCGGGGAGGCGTATCTGACGCCGACCGTGTACGACGGGGTGCCCGGACTGCGGGCCGCGTTCAGCAACTGGCGCACCACCGAGGCCGACACCGAGCGGGTGCTTCAGGTGCTGGCGGCGGCGTCCGGAACTCAGCGTCAGGGCTGACGTACGGCCGTGTGGAAGCCGGTGTTCACCGCGGTGAGCCCGCCGTCGACGACCAGGGCGGTGCCCGTGATCCAGGCGGCGTCGCGGGAGGCGAGGAAGGCGACCGCGGCGGCGATGTCCTCGGGCTCGCCGACCCGGCCGAGCGGGTAGAGCCGCCGGATCGCGTCGAGTTCGTCCTCGCGCCCCTCCCACGCCGAGGTGCGGACCGTGCCGGGCACCACGAGGTTCACCCGCACGCCCCGGGCCGCCGCGTGCCCGGCGAGGGTGCGGGTGAGCGAACCGAGCCCGGCCTTGGCCGCGCTGTAGGCGTGGTTGCCGAAGTCCTGCAGGCCGTTGACGGAGCCGATGCCGACGATCGCGCCGCGTCCGGAGGCGGCGAGGTGGGGCAGGGCGGCGCGGCAACAGCGGTAGGTGCCGGTGAGGGTGATGTCGAGGTCCAGGGCCCAGGCGTCGTCGGGTTCTTCCTCGAAGAGCGGGGCGTCGGGGGTGCAGTGGGCGGCGCAGTTGACCAGCACGTCGAGCGAGCCGAACGCGGCGACGGCGTGGCCGACGGCCGCCTCCACCGCGGTGCCGTCGGCGGTGTCGCAGGCCAACGTCTCGGCGGCAAGGCCCTGTTGGCGCAGGGCGGCGGCGGTCCGCTCGGCCTCGGGCAGGTCCCGGTCGGTGACCAGGACCTGCCCGCCCTCCTCGGCGAGCCGTCGTGCGACGGCGGCGCCGATGCCGCGGGCCGCGCCGGTGACGAGAATTCCGTGTCCTGCGAAGCGGGTGTGATCGGTCATGCGGTGACCGTACGGCCCCGCGGGCGCGCGGTCACCGGTATCCGGTGACGTCGGCGGGCTTGCCCGCGTCCTGGACCTCGACCAGATACCGCCAGCCGTCGGGCCGGCTGCCGTCGAGGTCGGTGAAGCCGTACACGCCGGCGAGTGCCCCGCTGGAGAGCGACTGCCCGTTGAACCGGGCCACGTCGGGGTCGGCGGCCAGGGCGGCGACGGCGCGGCCGACATAGCGCGGGGTCTCGGAGATGACGAAGTGCGGTTCGCGGGCGAGGGCGTCGCGCCAGTTGTCCTCGCGGACGCCGTACAGGTCGAGCATCAGCTCCGAGCGCAGCCAGCCCGGGGTCAGGGCGACGGCGGTGGCGCCGCGCGGGCCCAACTCGTGGCCGAGGGCGAAGGCCATGCGCAGTACGGAGGCCTTGGCGAGGTCGTAGAAGAGGTTCACGCGGTAGGTGACGCGGTTGTAGTCGGCGGTGCCGTCGGTCATCTCCACGACCAGGCCACCGGGACGGCGCAGCAGCAGCGGCAGCGCGAAGTGGTTGGTGATCGTGTGTGTCTCGACGCCGAGTCGGAGGAGCCTGAGCCCGTTGTCCAGGTCGTGCTCCCAGACCGGTGTGTCCCACTCGAAGAGTTTCTCGCCGCCCCAGATGTCGTTGACGAGGAGGTCGAGGCGGCCCTGTTCGGCGTCGACGCGCTCCACCAGCGCGCGTACGGCGGAGGCGTCCAGGTGGTCGGCGGCGACGGCGATGCCGTGTCCGCCGGCGGCGGTGACGAGGTCGGCGGTGTCCTCGATCGTCTCGGGGCGGTCGTACTCCGAGCGGCGCTCGCGTGTGCTGCGGCCGGTGACGTAGACGGTGGCGCCGGCCGCGCCGAGTTCCACGGCGACACCGCGTCCGGCGCCCCGGGTCGCCCCCGCGACCAGCGCCACCCTGTCCTTGAGCGGTCCTGACATGTCCGGCCTCCCGTGTGCTGAGACTGCTGTCGCCGTCCACTGTCACGGGAAAGCCGGACACCTTCTGTCGGTATTGCCGGCGCGGTCTCAGTGTCCGCGCTTGATCCACTCGTCCAGGTGCGGTGCCTCGGCGCCGATGGTGGTGGCGTCGCCGTGGCCCGTGAGGACCTTGGTCTCCGGCGGGAGGGTGAGGAGCTTGTCGCGGATGGAGTCGATGATCGTCGGGAAGTGGGAGTAGGAGCGTCCGGTGGCGCCCGGACCGCCCTGGAACAGGGTGTCGCCGGTGAAGACGACGCCGAGGGCGGGGTCGTGGAGGCAGACGGCGCCGGGGGCGTGGCCCGGGGTGTGGAGCACGGTCAGGTCGGCGCCGGCCGCCTCGATGACCTGGCCGTCCAGGAGGTGCCGGTCGGGGTCGCGGTGCGGGTGGGTCGTCCTCCACAGCGGCAGGTCGTCGGGGTGCAGCCAGATGGTGGCGCCGGTGAGGTCGGCGAGTGCCGGGGCGGCGTTGACGTGGTCGTTGTGGGCATGGGTGCACACGATGGCGATCAGGCGCCGGTCGTCCACGGCACGGGCGATGGCCTCGGCGTCGTGGGCGGCGTCGATGACGATCACCTCGCGCTCGTCGCCGACGATCCACACGTTGTTCTCGACGTCCCAGGTGCCGCCGTCGAGGGTGAACTTCCCGGAGGTGACGAGGCGTTCGATGCGTACGGTCATCAGAACACCACCACGGACCGCAGCACGTCGCCGTGGTGCATCCGCTCGAACGCCTTCTCCACCTCGTCCAGTTGGATGGTCTCGGTGACGAACGCGTCGAGCGGCAGCCGCCCTTGCAGGTGCAGGTCGATGAGCATCGGGAAGTCGCGGGAGGGCAGGCAGTCGCCGTACCAGCTCGACTTCAGGGCGCCGCCGCGGCCGAAGACGTCCAGCAGGGGCAGTTCGAGCTTCATCTCGGGGGTGGGGACGCCGACGAGGACGACGGTGCCGGCGAGGTCGCGGGCGTAGAAGGCCTGCTGGTAGGTCTCCGGGCGGCCGACGGCCTCGATGACGACGTCGGCGCCGAAGCCGCCGGTCAGCTCGCGGATCGCCGCGACCGGGTCGGTCTCCTGGGAGTTGACGGTGTGGGTGGCGCCCAGGGTGCGGGCCTTGTCGAGCTTGCGGCCGTCGATGTCCACGGCGATGATCTTCGCCGCGCCGGCGAGGTTCGCCCCGGCGATGGCCGCGTCGCCGACCCCGCCGCACCCGATGACGGCGACGGAGTCGCCCCGCCCGACACCGCCCGTGTTGATGGCGGCGCCGATACCGGCCATGACGCCGCAGCCCAGCAGGCCGGCGACCGCCGGGGAGACGGCTGGGTCGACCTTGGTGCACTGGCCGGCGGCGACGAGTGTCTTCTCGGCGAAGGCGCCGATACCGAGGGCCGGGGACAGTTCCTGGCCGGTGGCCGCGAGGGTCATCTTCTGCTTCGCGTTGTGCGTGTCGAAGCAGTACCAGGGTCGGCCGCGCAGACAGGCCCGGCAGTTTCCGCACACGGCGCGCCAGTTGAGGACGACGAAGTCGCCGGGCGCCACATCGCTCACGCCGTCGCCGACCGACTCCACGACACCGGCGGCCTCATGACCGAGGAGGAAGGGGAAGTCGTCCGAGATGCCGCCCTGCTTGTAGTGCAGATCGGTGTGGCAGACCCCGCAGGCCTGGACGCGCACCACGGCTTCGCCAGGCCCCGGGTCCGGCACCACGATCGTCTCGACCCGTACGGGCTCGTCCTTCCCCGGTGCGATCACGCCGCGCACTTGCTGCGCCATGGTCTGGCCCCTTCCTCGAATGCCTTCGCCGCCGACCCTACGCGCGACCGATCGGTAGCGGCGCGGACCACGGCGGTGAGCGTGGATCTTTCCGGCCGCCGGGCGAAATGGGCCGCGCCGGGCGCGCCCCATGAGAACCGCGGCGCCCATTCATAAGAAATGATCCGCTCCCCGGTGAGAATTTGACCGAATAACGACATTCCATGATGACAATCTTTTTGCAGGGTGCATGAGTTCGCCTGGTGTGTGCATCGGTCCGGGCGTGCCTCAATGGGGGCATGCCCATCGAAGCCCGCAAAGGACGGATCGCATTCCTTTTCTCTGCCGCCACAGCGCCGCGGCCCGGAACGGGGCGGGAACTGCGGGATGCCTTCCCGGTGTTCGCCGACGCGCTGGACGACCTCTGCGGGCGCCTCGATCCCTATCTCGAACTTCCCCTGAAATCCGTGCTGTTCGCCGACGACGGCACCCGTACGGCCGCGCTGCTGGAGCGGGAGTCGTTCGCCGGGCCCGCGGTCTTCGCGCTGCAGGTGGCCCAGTACCGGTTGCTGCGCAGTTGGGGCGTCCTGCCGGACGTGGTGTTCGGGCAGGCGGCCGGGCGGATGGCGGCCGCGTACGCCGCGGGCGTCTTCTCGCTGGCGGACGCCTGCCACGCGGTCGGCACCCTGGCCCGGCTCCTGGGCGGCCCGCCGCGCCCGGAGCCGCACTCCGCACGCTCCCCACGCCTGGACGACGTCCTCGACGCCTATGGCCGCACCCTCGCCACGCTCCACCCGTGCGCGCCGCGCCTTCCCCTGGTTTCCGACATCACCGCCCGTCCGGTGGGCGCGGAGACCGCCGAGCCGGAGTTCTGGGTGCGGCGCGCACCGCTGCGGTTCGCGGAGGCGGTGGGCCTGCTGCACCGCGACGGAGTGCGCACCTGGCTGGAGCTGGGCCCGGGCGACCGGCTCACCCGCCTGCTCCCTGAGTGTCTCCCGGACTGCCTCCCGGGCGGCGCGGCGTCGGCCTTCGCGCTGTCCCGCGACTGGGCGGTGCTGCGGTCGGGGCCGGCCGCGGGCCCGTCGCAGGCGCACCCCTGAGGCGGCGGCCGCCGTCTGCGCTTGCCGTGGCCGCCGGGCCGGAGGAGTCTCGAAGGGTGGGCGTCCGTGCGGTCCGCGCCCCGCCGGGTCGCGGGCGCCCGAAGGAGGTCACCCATGGGCACCGGGACAGGTTCCGCCTTCGACGTCGAGACACTGCGCCGGGGCATAGAAGGGAACACGGGGAACACCCTTCTGTCGCTCTACGCCGACGACGCGGAGATCCGTATCGTCGACCGCAACAACCAGCCCAGCCATCCCACCGTCCTGCGCGGGCGGGGTCAGATCGCCGAGCTGTTGGACGACGTCTACAGCCGCGACATGACACACAAGCTGGACCGGTGCGTCGTGCAGGGCGATCACGCCGCGTTCAGTGAGTCCTGCCAGTACGGGGACGGCACCCGCGTCCTCGCCGAGTCGATGGTCACGTTGCGCGACGGCAAGATAGCCGACCAGCTGATCATCCAGGCCTGGGACGAGTAGGCGCACCCCGGTATGGCGGGCGCCGGCAGGTGGGCGAGGGTCCGGGTCACCTCCCGGCTGACCTGGACCTTCTCGGCGAGGGCGAGCCTGGGCCGGACGCCCCGGGCTCGCCCTCGACGGCCAGGACCAGCTTGCGCAGCAGGTCCGCCGGTGTGCGCCGCTCTGTTTCGGTCAGCGCTGAGAGCAGCGCGCCTTCGTCCGCGTCCTCCGCGGCCGCGTGTGCCTCGAACGCGGCATGGCCGGCCTCGGTGAGCCGAACCCGCACGCGCCGGCGGTCGACGGTCTCGTGGGCACGGGTGACCAGTCCGCTGCCGGCCCGACGGCCGCCGCCGGGACGGCGTCCGCCCCGGGCGCTCCGGCCTGACGGCGCCGAAGCCCACCGCGCCGGGACCCACCGCACCGGTCCCGACAGGCCGGGGGCCGGGAGCCGTACGGGTGCTCGGTTAGGCTGTACCCCGGGCCGTGACTCGCGCTGACGTGGGGTACCACCGGGTGGGGGTCCCCCCGCGCGAGCGAAGCCGAGCGTGGGGGAGGTCCGTGGTGGATGCCGCGCGCCTGGGCGAGAGAGTCGATCGAGCTCAGGAGAGTGCAGTATGAACCAGGCCCGTCTCATGGACGGCACCGCCCTCGCCCGCCGTGTCGTCGAGGACACCGCGCAGAGGGCCGCCGACCTCACCGGGCGGACCGGCACCGAGCCATGTCTGGCGACCGTGCTGGTGGGCGAGGACCCGGCGTCCGTGACCTACGTCCGCATGAAGCAGAACCGCTGCCGCCGGGCCGGCATCACCTCCCGGCACGTGGCCCTGCCCGCCGCCACGACCACCGAGGAACTGGTGGGCATGCTACGGGAGTTGTCGGCCGATCCGGCGGTCCACGGCATCCTGCTCCAGCACCCGGTCGGCGACCACATCGACGAGCGCGCGGCGTTCGAGGCGATCGCGCCGGAGAAGGACGTCGACGGTGTCACCTTCGCCTCGTTCGCCACGATGAGCTTCGGCCTGCCGGGTTTCGTGTCCTGCACGCCCGGCGGCATCCTGCGGCTGCGGGACGAGTACGGCGTCGACCCGGCGGGCAAGCGGGCCGTGGTCGTGGGCCGCAGCGCGATTCTCGGCAAGCCGGTGGGCATGCTGCTGCTGGCCCGGGACGCGACCGTGACGTACTGCCACTCGCGGACGGCGGACCTGTCGGCGGCGGTCCGCGAGGCGGACGTGGTGGTCGCCGCCGTGGGCCGGCCGCGGCTGATCCGCGGGCAGGACATCAAGCCCGGTGCCGTCGTCATCGACGCCGGCTACAACCCGGGGAACATCGGTGACGTCGACTTCGACTCCGCCGTGGAGCGGGCCTCACTGATCACGCCGGTGCCGGGCGGTGTCGGTCCCATGACGATCGCCACACTGCTGGAGCAGACCGTCGAGGCCGCCGCCCGGCAGCTCGGCGCGTAGGGTCACCTGTCCGGCGCGCAGAGCCGCCTCGGGTCAGGTCCGGGACCACTTCTGGTTGGCGCCGCCGTTGCAGGTCCACAGCACCAGCGACGTGCCGTTGCCGGTGCCGGCGTGGTACGCGTCCAGGCACAGTCCCGCGTGGACGTTGGTGAGGGTGCCGTCGGCGTTCACCGTCCACTTCTGGTTGTCCTGACCGTTGCAGTCCCAGATCACGACCTTGGTTCCGTCGGTGGTGCCGAGGTTGTAGGCGTCCAGGCACTTGTCGCCGTAGACGACGAGTTCCTTGCGGGAGGTGTACGTCCAGGCCTGGTTGGCGCCGCCGTTGCAGTCCCACAGCTCGGCCTGGGTGCCGTTGGTGAGGGTGTTGTCGTAGACGTCGGCGCACCGGCCGGACTGGGCGCCGCCGAGCAGGGTGCCGTCGGTGCCGGGTATCGGGTGGACGGTGATGCCGCCCAGGGCCGGACCGCCGGTGAAGGTGAGGGAGTTGGCCGATCCCTTGGTGAGGTGTGCCTGGACCGAGACCGTGCCCTGGGCTGAGCCGGTGGGCGGGAAGGAGACCGTCGTCGGGGTCTGGCCGCCCACCTGGAGGGTCGCGGTGACGGGCGTGGCGGCCGTGTTGGTGTAGGCGATGTCGACCACGCCCAGGCCGGTGCTCACCGCGCTCACGCCCGTGTACGTGCCGGTGGACGCGGCGCTGTAGCCGCTGCTCGCCGCCTCGGTGCCGCTCACCTTGAGCAGCACCGAGCCGCCCGCGGGAACGGCGGTGGTGTAACTCGTGGCGTAGGAGCCGACGTTCGTCCGCGCCCACGCGTCCCGCACGGTGGCCGTGGCCCCGGTGAGGCCGAGGTCGGACCAGCGGACGGTGATGTTCTGCGCGGCGGAGGTGCGGTTGAGGAGGACCACGGCCCTGTTGCCGGTGCCGGACAGGACCTTGCCGTAGACCTGGAGGCCGGTGGTGTCCTCGGCGACCTTGACGCCCTGCAGTCCGCGCGGGTCCTGGTCCACGGCGACGACCTCGGGGTTCTTCAGGATCGCCGCCGTCTCGCCGGACATGGTGGTGAGGTCGTTGCCGGCCAGCAGGGGGGCGCCGGAGATCGCCCACAGGGCCACGTGGGTGCGGTTCTGCGCGGCGGTGAGGCCGGGCATGCCGACCATCAGCATGTCGGGGTCGTTGTAGTAGCCGGTGTGCTGTGAGGCGGGGTGCAGGGCCTGGTCGAAGTTGGACAGCATGTTCGTCTGCGACGGCGCGTTGCCGTAGTAGACGATGTCCGTGCTGGTACGCCACATGGGGGCGAGGCCCGGCGCCCAGTTCCAGGGGTTCTGCCTGCCCCAGTTGCACACGGAGAGGGTGAGCGGGCGGCCGGTGGTGGCTGAGGCCTTGGCGACGGCGGAGCTGATCGCCTTGTACGTCGTCGCCGCGTCCAGACCCTCGGCGTCGCCGCCGCACCAGTCGACCTTGACGAAGTCGAAGCCCCACCGGGAGAACTGGAGCATGTCCTGGTCGTAGTGGCCCTCGCTGCCGGTGTTCGGGGCGGCCGGGCGGCCGGTCGGGTAGTAGTAGCCGCAGCCGTTCCTGCCGGCGTCGGTGTAGATGCCGGCTTTGAGGCCCTTGCTGTGGATGTAGTCGGCGATGGCGCTCATCCCGCCGGGCCATTCACCGGTGTCGACCGTGATGTTGCCGGCGCTGTCGCGGGTGCCCTGCCACCAGCCTTCGTCGATGTTGACGTACTGGTATCCGGCGCCTGGGAGTCCGGCCGCGACGAACGCGTCGGTCTGCTGCTTGATGACGTTGTAATCGATCTTCGCGGCGAAGCTGTTCCAGGAGGCCCAGCCCATCGGGGCGGTGGGCACCGGGATCTGACGGGCCGTCGCCGCCTGGGCCGTACCCGGCTGGACGAAGAGCAGGGCGGCGGTCGCGGTGAGGGCCAGGACGAGCGCGCGTACGGCGGCGGCGCGGCACCGGCGTACGAGGGCTGTGGCGATCGGACGAGGTGGGGGGTACATCGGCGCCTCCGCGTGCGGAACGGACTCCACGTCGGTCGATATTTCGTACGTGGACCGGTGAACCGAACAAGTCGCGGGCCGACGCTAGAGCCGGCCGAGGGTGAAGTCAACGGCTGCTACAGGCGTCAACCCTGAGCCGTAACCGGTCCGTTGAGCCCACAGGAGGCGCGTACCGGGCCATACTGGGCGGCGTGCGCGTTGCGATCATGACGGCGGGATCCCGGGGCGATGTGGCCCCCTACACCGGACTGGGGCACCGGCTCGCCGGGGCCGGACACGAGGTCACCCTGGTCACCCATGCCCGCTTCGAACCCCTGGTGGCGGGCTCCGGCGTGCGGTTCCACGCGTTGCCGGTCGATCCCCGGGCGGAGCTGGAGTCCCCGCGCGGCCGGGGCCTGCACCGCAGTGTCAGCGGCGCCGGGAAGCTGCTGCGGGTGGTGGACCTGGCGCGGCGGCTGGTCGGGCGGATGACCGAGGATCTGCTCACGGCGGCCCGGGACGCCGAGGTCCTGCTGCTGTCCGCCTCGCTGGCTCCGCTCGGGCACGCGATCGCCGAGGGACTGCGGATCCCGAGCATGGGCGTCTATCTGCAACCCCTCGCCGCCACCGGGGAGTTCGCGCCTCCCGTGCTCGGCGGCGGCCACTGGGGCGCTGCGGCCAACCGGCTCTGCGGACACGGCGTGAGCCTCGCCGTGGAGCACGTCTTCGCGGCCACCGTCCCCGGGGTGCGCGCCCGGCTCGGACTGCCCCCGATGCGCACGGGCACGGCGCGGCGGGCCCGCGAGCGGCAGCACTGGCCGGTGTACCACGGCTTCAGCCCCCTGGTGGTGCCCAGGCCCCGGGACTGGCGAACCGGCCTCACGGTGAGCGGCTACTGGTGGCCGTACGACACGGAGGCACAACTCCCCGACAGAATGCGGGAGTTCCTCGATACCGGCCCGGCGCCGGTCTTCGTCGGACTGGGGAGCGCCACCGTGCCGGACCCGGCCCGGCTCAGCGCCCAGGTGGTGGCGGCGCTGCGGCGGGCCGGCCTGCGCGGGGTGATCCAGCGCGGCTGGGGCGGGCTCGCGGCCGCCGGCGACGACATGCTGACCATCGACGAGGTGCCGCACGCGCTGCTCTTCCCGCGGATGGCCGCGGTGGTCCACCACGCGGGCGCGGGGACGACGGCGGCGGGGCTGCGGGCCGGAGCGCCGGCCGTGCCGGTCCCGGTCCAGTTCGACGCGGGTTTCTGGTCCGGCCGGCTGGTCGCACTGGGGGTCGCCCCGGACGTCGTACCGCTGCGCCGCCTCACCGTGCAGGCGCTGGCCTCGGCCCTGGTGCGGGTCACCCGCGAGCCGCAGTACCGGGACCGGGCGCGCCGCCTGGGCGACCGCATCCGCGACGAGGACGGCGCCGCCCCGGTACTCGCGGCGCTGGACCGGCTCGGCCGCTGACGGGCCGGGCCGCAGTCACCCGGGGGTCCGGAATCAGCCGTTGCTGATCACCATCCGGAAGCGGGCGCCGCCGGAGAGCATCTTCTGGTACGCCGCGTCCGCGTCCTGAAGGGACACGGTCTCGGTCATCGGGCGGATGCCGTGCAGGGCGCTGAACTCCATGGTGTCCTCGACGTCCTGCGCGGTGCCGGACGGGTGGCCGCGGACGACGCGGGCGGCCATGAGCAGCTGGGCGGGATTGATGCCCATCGGTGCGTTGTCGGCGCCGATGACCACCAGCTCACCGCGGTGCGCCAGCCCGTCCACGGTGGCCGTGATGGCGTCGGAGTTCCCGGCGGTGGCCAGGACGGCCCTGGCACCGCCGAGGGACTGCAGCGCCTCGGCGACGGGGGTGGCGGCGGTGCTGTCGATGTAGTGGTGGGCGCCCAGCCGTTTGGCGAAGTCGGCCTTCTCGGCGCCCCGCGCGATCCCCACGGTCTCGAAGCCCATGGCGACGGCGTACTGCACCCCGAGGTGCCCCAGACCGCCGAGGCCGAGCACGGCGACCAGGTCTCCCGGCCGGGCCGAGCTGCGCCGCAGCCCGTTGAACGTGGTCACGCCCGCGCAGGCCATGGGTCCCGCGTCGACCGCCGACAGGCCCTCCGGAATCCGGGCGAGGGCGTCGGCGGGCGCGACCACCTTCTCGCCGAAGCCGCCGTCGTAGGCCCACCCCGGGACCTTCAGGTTCGGACACACGATGAAGTCGCCCTGCCGGCACGGCTTGCAGTGCCCGCAGCTGCCGCCGAACCAGCCGACCGCCACCCGGTCACCGACCTTGAAACCCCGTTCCAGCACGCCCTGGCCGAGCTCCTCGATGTGCCCGGCGATCTCGTGCCCGGGGACCTCGGGGAAGGTCACGCCCGGTAGTGCGCCGCTCACGAAGAGGGCGTCGCTGTGGCAGATCCCGCACGCCTCCACGGCGATCCGCACCTGGCCGGGCCCGGGCTGCGGCACTTCTCGTTCGACCAGCTCGAACCTGCCGTTCGGGGCGGTCACCTGCGCGACTCGGTACGTACTCATGCGCTTCTCCGTGAACGGGTACGACGGCCCCCCGTCCAGCACACCAGCTCCGGGCCGATCGCGCGCGTCGAGCCCCCGGCACCCGCCACGACCACCCACGACGCCCTCGCCCCGCCACGGGGACCGCACCTTCGGAGCCGGTCCGGCGGACCGCGGTCACCCGCTCGCGGGGTGCCAGTCGGCCGGGCGCAGGATGCCGAGCAGTTGGCGGACCAGTTCGTCGACGACCTCGTCCAGGCTCGCGGCGACCCAGCCCGCGCTCCAGTCGTGCAGCAGGCCGTTGACGCTGCCGATGAACGCGGCGGCCGCCAGTCGGTAGTCGCGCGGCGCCGCCTCGCCGCGGGCCACGGCGGCGTCGGCCTCGGCGCGGATGAGGTCGACCCAGCGGGCCCGGCGGGCCAGTCGCTGCTCCTCCAGGCGGGGGCTGACGCCGACGATCTCCACGAAGGTGATGCGCATGCGGCGCGGGTCGGAGGTGACGTCGCGGGCGTAGGCACGGAAGAGCACTCCGGCCCGCTCGGCCAGCGGCAGCCCGTCCGCCGCGGCGAGGGCGTCCAGCACCGCCTCTTCGGCCCAGCCGTTGACCTGGAGGTGCAGCGCGGCGAGGACGTCCTCCAGGGTGCGGAACTCCTCGTAGAACTGCCGGGTCGACAGGCCGGCGGCCTGGCTCAGCGCGGCGACCGTCGTGCCCCGGTAACCGGGTGCGCCGCCGAACAGTTCCAGGGCCGCGTCCAGGAAGCGCCGGCGCCGCTCGGCCTGCCGTTCCTCGGCGGATCTGCCGCCGTAGCGGCGCGTCGGCGCCTTGAGCCTGCCCGTCACCTGTCCCCCTCCGTCGGCCGGCCGGTCACCCAATCTTGTCGTGCACACATCTTGTCGCGAAGGCCGTCCGTTCCTTACTTTTCAGTAAGTTCACTGTGAATGCACCCGTGTTCAGATTCCCCGCACACTCTCCCCGAGGAAGGAGAGCAGTCATGCCTGCCTCCAGAACCAGGCACCTGTGCTCCGTGGCCGCCGCCCTCGCCCTGACGGCGGCCGGCCCGGCGACCACCGCCTCCGCCGCGACCGGCACCTCCGCCGGTCTGCGCGAGGTGCTGTTCGTCGGCAACAACTGGGACGGCACCGCCGATGTCATCGAGTCCTCCGGTGACTTCGCGAGGATCGGCCGGATCGACGTCGTCCCCGACAAGGCGGAACGGCTGGCCGAGATCAACGCCGACCCGGTCAAGTGGATCTACTACACGTCCATCCGCAACCAGGTCGGCCAGGGACACGACCAGTACGTCGACGACATGTACTCCACGCCCGACGGGAAGTCCGTGGTCGTCTCCCGGCCCAGCTTCGCCGACGTCGTCTCCATCGACCTGGCCACCGACAAGGTCAACTGGCGTTTCCCGGTGGCCGGTTACCGCGCCGACCACATGGCGGTCTCACCGGACGGCACCCGCGTCGCGGTCTCGGCGTCCACCGCGAACAAGGTGCAGGTGCTGGACATCGACACCGGCAAGGAGCTGGGCGAGTTCGACACCGGTGACAAGCCGCACGAGAACTTCTTCACAGGCGGCGGAAAGTACATCTGGAACATGTCCATCGGCGAGGTGACCACGTCCCTCGACGACCCGGGCTGGGACTGGACCAAGGGCGACCGGCACATCACGATCGTCGACGCGAGCACGTTCAAGCAGGTCAGGACCATCGACATGCGGCAGCGGCTGGACGCGATCGGGCTGAAGGACTTCTCCGACGCGGTCCGGCCCGCCGCCTTCACGCCCGACTGGTCCAAGCTGTACTTCCAGGTGTCGTTCTTCAACGGCTTCCTGGAGTACGACGTCGCCGCCGACAGGATCACCCGGGTGAAGACGCTGCCGGAGAATCCGGCGACCAACCCGGACCGCACCACCTGGCTGCTGGACTCGCGCCACCACGGCATCTCGATGAACCCCGAGGGCACCAAGCTGTGCGTCGCCGGGACCATGGACAACTACGCCACCGTGGTCGACCGGGCCTCCTTCGACGTCGGCCCGCTGATCACCGCGTCCACGCCCTACTGGGCCACCGTGAGCGGCGACGGCAAGGACTGCGTCATCTCCGAGGCCGGCGCCGACCAGGTCACGGCCATCGACTTCGCGACCGGCCAGAAGGTGCTGTCCGTGCCGGTCGGCGACCATCCGCAGCGCGTCCGGCTGGGGCACGTCGCGGCCGACTGGACCGGCTCGTCGGGGAGTTGAGCGCCGTACGGCCTCCGGGGTGACCCCACTCCTCCCGGGGGCCGTACGGCTTCGTCCCTGCGGTGTCAGAAATGCGCCGCCGCCCACGCGGCCAGCTCGGACTTCGCCGCGGTCAGCAGGTCCGCCGAGGGCGCGGTGGACCCGTTGGTCACCAGCGCATAGTGCAGGACACCGGAGTCCGTGTCGGTGAGCAGCAGCCGGCGGCTTCCGGTGCCGCCCGGTTCGGGGGCCACGGCGACCGGGGTGGCCGCGCCGGTGTAGGCGGGCGGGGCGCAGACCGTGCCCAGGTCGGAGACGACGGTGGTGGTCGCGGTGGGGAAGGATGCCGGCAGATGCAGTTCGGTGGGTGCGCTGCCGTCGCCGGAGCGCCACACCAGCAGCCCGTACTGGCCGGAGCCGACCAGCTTGGCCACGTTCGGCAGCGAGAACGGCACCGGGTTCCAGGTGAGGGTGGTGGAGCCGTCGCGGGAGCGGTCCTCGTAGGTGAAGGCGAGGGCCGTACCGGCCGTGGCGCTCGGGTAGAGCCGGTCCAGCAGGCGGGCGTCCTGGCGCAGGGTGACGTTCCCGGAGTCGTCCAGGCGTACGGCGGAGAGGTCCTCGTCGTTCCAGGCGTCGCCGGAGGTGAGCACCTTGCCGGGGTTGCCGTTCATCAGCTCGTGGTGCCTGCCGTTGTAGAGGTCCCACTGCCACTGGGTGCCGGAGAGCACCGGCCCGGAGGCGGCCGGGTTCGCCCACCAGCTCGACCCCGGCAGGCGGGAGTCGAGGCCCTGGTACATGGCCTTCAGGACGGTCGGCGCCTTGTCGGAGACCGTGCCGGACAGCGGATGGCCGAACTCGCTGACCACGGTCGCGGTGCCGGCGTCCGCGGCGCGGTCGCGTACGGCGGCGAAGTCGGAGGCGTACTGGCCGTCGGCCGCCTTGCCCCACATGAGGACGCCGGAGATTGCCTTCTGGTCGTAGAAGTGGGTGTTGAAGACGTATCGCGGGCCCAGTGTGCCCGCGTCGAGCAGGCCACCCTCCTGCTTCTGGGTGGAGATGTTGGCGTTCCAGAAGAGGTTGGGTTCCACGAAGGCCGGCTTGTCCTGCCAGCCGGCCGCGTCCATGCGGGCGCGCAACCTCACATAGAACGGCCACAGCAGGTCCTTCTCCCAGGTGCGGGAGGTCTGCCCGGAGTCGTAGGTGCCCGCGTAGGGCTCGTTGTACGGGTCGAGGCCGGTGATGTCCGCGAACTCGGGGCCGGTGAGGTGCTGTCGGAGGTATGTCATGGTCGTCTGCGCGGTGGCAAGGAAGGCGTCCTGGAGGCCGTAGGAGTTGTGCCAGAAGTCGTACTGCGCCTTCTGTACGGCGGCGTTCTGGGTGATGTTCTGGCCCCAGAAGAGGCAGATGCCGCAGGACTCGGCGGGGTAACTTCCGGCGTCCACGGCCCACTGGGGAGCGCCGTCGCCCGTGTACCAGCTGCCGCTGTTGAACAGGTGGCGGGAGTACAGGTCCTGGTGGAAGTCGGGGAAGACGCGGATGCCCGCGTCCAGGAAGGCGCGCATCTGCGCGGTGACGGCGGCCAGGTAGCCGGTGTCCACCTGGCCGCGCACCGGTTCGGCGTGCGCCCAGGAGAGCAGGAAGCGGACGGTGTTCGCGCCGCCGAGGGCGCGCAGCGCGGTCGCGGACTTCTCGGCGTCGGCCACCGAGGCGAAGGGCAGGCCGCCGTTCTCCTCGAGCTTGGTCTCGCCGGAGACGTTGTAGCCGCGCAGGACGATCTCGCGCCCCTGGCCGTCGGTGAAGCGGCCGCGCTGCACGGTGAGCGGGGCGCTGTCGAACCAGAGCGAGTCGGCCGGGACGGAGGCGATGGCGGTGGCGGTGGCGGCGGTGGCCGGCGGGAGGCCCGTCACCGTCAGGAATCCACTGAGGACGACCAGAACAACCAGCAGACGCACCCGGATATTCGGCATGTCCACCACAGTCCGATGCGCTCCGGACGGCGTCAATACCTCCTGACTCTCCAGTAAGTTGACCAACAGTCAGCTCACTGCCTCAATTCCCACCCGGCGCGTCACGTTGAGCAGCCCTCGCCCCCGAACGGGACCCGGTCACGGACGCACAAAGTGCCGGAGAAGATCCGGGGCAGCACCCGCGCCCCGCCGGTCGATCTTGTTCATGAAGATCAGCGTGGGGATCCACAGCCGACGCATGCACGCAGCGCGCATCGCTGATTCCCTCTGTGCGACAGCGGTCACCGCACAGGGCAGCCGACCCCGGCTCCCCGGCGGCAATGGATTAACGCTCAACAAATGCCCGTCCCCGCACTCGCCGCGACCAGACCGTGGCCGTAGGGTGACGTACATCACGCCAGGTGGCTGAAAACCCCCTCTCCACACGGTCTGGAGGGCACATGACCCGCATCTCGGTGAACGTGGACGGCACGACGTACGACGACGAGGTGGAACCCCGTCTCCTCCTGGCCCACTACCTGCGCGACCGCCTCGGCCTCACCGGCACCCCGATCGGCTGCGACACCTCCCACTGCGGCGCCTGCACGGTGGACCTGGACGGCCTGACCGTGAAGAGCTGCTCGGTGCTCGCCGTGCAGGCGGACGGCTGTGCGGTGACCACGATCCAGGGGCTCGCCGAGGACGGCGAGTGGACGGCGCTGCAGCGAGCCTTCCACGAACAGCACGGTCTCCAGTGCGGCTACTGCACCCCCGGCATGATCATGGCCGCCCGCGATCTCCTGCGCGAGAACCCGCACCCCGGCCCGGACGAGATCCGGCAGGGCCTCGAGGGCAACCTCTGCCGCTGCACCGGTTACCAGAACATCGTCCGCGCGGTGCTCGCCGCGTCCGGGCAACCGGCTGCCGAGGTCGCCGAGGAGGTCACGGCATGACCGACCAGGCCGTCGAGCACGAGGTCGGGCGCCGCCGGCTGCGCAAGGAGGACGCCCGGCTGATCACCGGCCAGACCAACTGGACCGACAACATCCAGGTGGCCGGACTGCTGCACCTGGCCATCCTGCGCAGCCCGATGGCCCACGCCCGCGTCACCCGCGTCGACGTCTCCCCCGCCCTCGAACGCCCCGGTGTCGTCGCGGCGTTCAGCGGCGCCGACCTCGCCGCGGGGCTGGGGTCGCTGCCCTGCGGCTGGCCGGTGACCGAGGACATCGTGCTGCCCGACCATCCACCGGTCGCCGTCGACGAGGTCCGCCACGCGGGTGACCCGGTGGCGGTCGTGGTGGCCCGCGACCGGTACACGGCCGCCGACGCCCTGGAGGCGATCGAGGTCGACTACGACCCGCTGCCCCCGGTCCTCGACCTGGAGGCCGCGCTGGCGGAGGACGCCCCGCTGGTCCACGCCAGCAAGGGCACCAACCGCTGCTACACCTGGCCGCTCGCCGCCGGCGAGAGCTTCGAGGCGGTGCGGGACCGCGCCGACGTCACGCTCAGGCGCCGCTACCACCAGCAGCGGCTCATCCCCAACGCGATGGAGCCGCGCGCGGTCGTCGTCACCCCGATCGCCGCCTCGGGCGAGTACACCGTCCACTCGGCCACCCAGATCCCGCACATCCTGCGCATCATGCTCGCAACGGTCACCGGGATCCCCGAGCACAAGCTCCGCGTGATCGCCCCGGATGTGGGCGGAGGCTTCGGCTCCAAGCTCCAGGTGTACGGCGAGGAGGCCGTCGCGCTCGCGATCGCCCGGAAGCTCGGCCGCCCGGTGAAGTGGACCGAGTCCCGTTCGGAGGGGGCGCTCGCCACCCACCACGGCCGCGGCATGATCCAGGACGTCGAGATCGCCGCCACCCGCGAGGGCAGGCTGCTCGGCCTCAAGGTCGGCCTGCTCGCCGACATGGGCGCCTACCTGATGCTCGTCACCCCGGGCATCCCGATCCTGGGCGCCTTCATGTACCCGGGGATCTACAAGATGGACGCCTACGCGTTCACCTGCACCGGCGTCTTCACCACCCGTACCCCCACCGACGCCTACCGCGGCGCCGGACGCCCGGAGGCGACCTTCGCCATCGAGCGGATCATGGACGATCTGGCGGCCGAACTCGGCCTGGATCCCGTGGAGTTGCGGCGCCGGAACTGGATCCGGCACGAGGAGTTCCCGTACACCACGATCGCCGGGCTGACGTACGACAGCGGCAACTACGAGGCGGCCACCGAGAAGGCGCTCGCGCTGTTCGGGTACGACGAGCTGCGCGCCGAGCAGCGAAAGCGCACCGAGCGCGGCGACCCGGTACGGCTCGGCATCGGCGTGTCGACGTACACCGAGATGTGCGGGCTCGCGCCGAGCCGTGTGCTGCGCGACCTCAGGTACGGCGCCGGTGGCTGGGAGGCGGCGAGCATCCGGATGCTGCCCACCGGCAAGGTCGAGGTGGTCACCGGCACCAGCCCGCACGGTCAGGGCCACGAGACCTGCTGGAGCCAGATCGCGGCGGACGTGCTCGGCGTGCCCTTCGAGGACGTCGAGGTGGTGCACGGCGACACCAGGGCGGCCCCGCAGGGTATGGACACCTACGGCTCCCGGTCGCTGGCCGTCGGCGGCGAGGCCGTGCACCGGGCCGCGCAGTCGGTCGTGGCCAAGGCCCGGAAGGTCGCCGCGCATCTGCTGGAGGCGAGCGAGCAGGACCTGGAGTTCAGCGACGGCGTGTTCTTTGTGAAGGGCTCGCCGGAGGCCCGCAGGACCATCCAGGAGATCGCCTTCGAGACGTTCACCAACCACGACCTGCCCGACGGCATCGAGCCCAGCATCAACGCCGAGCACGTCGTGGACCCGGAGAACTTCTCCTACCCGCACGGCACCCACCTGTGCGCCGTCGAGGTGGACACCGAGACCGGGAGGACGCGCATCAGGTCGTACGTGTGCGTCGACGACGTCGGCCGGGTCGTCAACCCGATGATCGTCGAGGGCCAGGTGCACGGCGGACTCGCGCAGGGCATCGCGCAGGCACTCTACGAGGAGGCCGTGTACGACGACGACGGCAACCTGCTGTCCGGCACCCTGGCCGACTACCTCGTGCCGTCGGCGGCCGACCTGCCGCACTTCGTCACCGACCGGACGGAGACACCGGCGGCCTCGAACGCCCTCGGGGTGAAGGGCGTGGGCGAGGCGGGGACGATCGCGTCGACACCCGCCGTGGTCAACGCCGTCGTGGACGCGCTCAGGCCGCTCGGGGTACGGGACGTACGGATGCCGTGTTCACCGCACCGGGTGTGGCAGGCGATCCAGGAGGCACGGTCGGGCGAGCCGGGTCGGTACGGCCGGCCGGGTGAGGAGGGTTCGGCATGATTCCCCCCGCGTTCGAGTACACCCGTCCGGACAGCGTCGAGGAGGCGGTACGCGCGCTCGCCGGCGCGGGCGAGGAGGCGAAGGTACTGGCCGGCGGGCAGAGCCTGCTGCCGCTGCTACGGCTGCGGCTGGCCTTCCCGGAGCTGCTCGTGGACGTCGGCCGGATCCCCGGGCTGCGCGGGGTCCGCGAGGACGGCGACACGCTGGTCGTCGGCGCGATGACCACGCACCACGAGGTGGTGCACGACCCGCTCGTGCGCCGGCACGCCGGGCTGCTCACGCAGGCGACGGCCACCGTGGCCGACCCCGCCGTCCGGCACCGGGGCACCCTCGGCGGCTCGCTCGCCCACGCCGACCCCGCCGGGGACCTGCCCGCCGTGGCGCTGGCCCTGGACGCCGAACTGGTCGTGGCCGGACCCGCGGGGCGTCGCACCATCGCCGCGCGCGAGTTCTTCGTGGACTACCTGCAGTCGGCGCTCGCCGCCGACGAACTGCTGCTTCAGGTGCGGATCCCGAAGACGGACGGCTGGGACTTCCACTACGAGAAGTTCCACCCGGTCGCCCAGTCCTGGGCCGTCGTCGGCGTCGCCGCGCTGGTACGGCGCGCCGGCGGGCGGATCGCCGAGGCGCGCGTCGGGCTGACCAACATGGGCGCGACCCCGCTCCGGGCGACCGCGGCCGAGCGGGAGCTGGCGGGTGCCGACGGCCCGCAGGCCGTGGCCCGGGCCGCCGAAACGGCGGCGGAAGGGACCCGGCCGACGCAGGATCTCTCCGCCTCGCCCGAGTACCGGCAGCACCTCGCGCGGGTGCTGACCAGGCGGGCGGTGCTGACCGCCACCGGAATGGGGTGAGCACCGATCACCACGATGGACGACCCGGAGCAGGTGCGGGCCCGCCTCGAGGAGACGGGGTACCTCGTCGACGAAGGGCTGGCCGTCACCTGCTTCCTGGCCCTGAGGCTGCACCGGCCGCTGTTCTGCGAGGGCGACGCGGGCGTGGGCAAGACCGCGCTCGCCGCCGCCCTCGCCGAGGCGCTCGGCGCGCCGCTGATCCGGCTGCAGTGCCACGAGGGCATCGACGCCGCGCAGGCCCTGTACGACTGGGACTTCCCGCGCCAGCTGCTGCACCTGCGGGCCGCCGAGGCGGCCGGGGTCACGGACGCGGACCGCCTGGAGAGCGAGCTGTACGACCGCCGCTTCCTCGTCGCCCGGCCACTGCTGCAGGCCCTCCAGACCCAGCCTGCGGTGCTGCTGGTCGACGAGATCGACCGGGCCGACGACGAGTTCGAGGCGTTCCTGCTGGAGCTGCTGTCCGAGTACTCGGTGACCATCCCGGAGCTGGGCACGCTGCGCGCCGAGGATCCGCCGGTCGTCGTCCTGACCTCGAACCGGACCCGGGAGGTGCATGACGCGCTGAAGCGGCGGTGCCTCTACCACTGGTTCGACCATCCGTCCTTCGCCATTGAACTGGCCATCGTGCGGCGCCGGTTGCCCCAGGTGTCGGCGCGGCTCGCCGAGCAGGTCACGGCGCTGGTGCAGGCGCTGCGGGGCGCGGACCTGCGCAAACCGCCCGGAGTGGCCGAGACCCTGGACTGGGCCGAGGCCCTGGACGCGCTGGGGGCGAGCGAGGTGGACGCGGAGCTGGCGCTGGCGACGCTGGGCTCGGTACTGAAGTACCGCGAGGACACGGACCGGGCGCGAGGGCTCGACCTCACGGCGCTCCTCGCGTCCCGGGGCGGGTGACAGCGGTGGACAGGACCGGGAACGGAACGGGCCGCATGCCGGCTGCGGGGACGGCAGGGCAGGACGGGTCCGGCGAACACCTCGGCGCGGATGCCGTGCTGGTCGGATTCGTGCGGGCGTTGCGGGCGGCCGGCGTCGACGCGAGCACCGAGCGGCTGCACGCCTTCCTGCGGGCCGTGGCCGTACTGCGGCCTCAGGTGCGCGCGGACGTGTACTGGGCGGGGCGGGCGACGCTGTGCGGCGGGCACGACGATCTGGAGCGCTACGAGCGGGTGTTCGCCGCGTACTTCGGCCCCGCCGGCGAGCAGCCCCGTCGGCCGGTGCGTGCCGCTCCCTCGCCCCGGCTGCGGCTCGTCGCCCGGGAGGCGCCCACGGGACCCCGTACGCCGGGTGAGGGCGAACCGCCGGGACCGCCCGTCGCCGCGCTCGCCAGTTCGGCCGAGGTGCTGCGGCACCGTGACTTCGCCGCGCTGGACCCCGCCGAACGGGACCAGGTGCGCCGGCTGCTCGCCGCGTTCGCCCTCGAGGGGCAGACACGGCGCTCGGCGCGGCGCAGGCCCGCCCGGCGCGGCGAGGTCGATCCGCGGCGCACCGTACGGGAGTTGCTGCGGCGGGGCGGGGAACCGGCCCGGCTGCGGCGGCACGCCCGCGTGGCGCGGCCGCGTCGCGTGGTGCTGCTCGTCGACGTGAGCGGCTCGATGGCGCCGTACGCCGACGCACTGCTGCGGTTCGCGCACGCGGCGGTGCGCGCGGGCCGCACGGAGGTGTTCACCATCGGCACCCGGCTGACCCGCGTGACCCGGGAACTCTCGCACCGGGACCCCGACCTGGCAATGGCGGCCGTGGCGGCGGCGGTGCCCGACTGGCGCGGCGGCACCCGGCTCGGCGAGCTGCTGCGCGAGTTCCTGAACCGCTGGGGGCAGCGCGGGATGGCACGCGGCGCGATCGTCGTCCTGCTCTCGGACGGCTGGGAGCGCGGCGATCCGGAGCTGCTGGGTCAGCAGATGCGCCGGCTGCACGCCCTGGCCCACCAGCTGGTGTGGGCGAACCCCCGCAAGGCCCGGCCGGGTTACGCGCCGCTGGCGGCCGGAATGGCGGCGGCGCTGCCCAGTGTGGACGCCTTCGTCGCGGGGCACAGCCTGGCGGCGCTGGAGCGGCTGGCGGCGGTGGTACGCGGCACCGACAGCGCCGCGGCCCCGGTGAGAGGAGCGGATGGTGCGTGAGATCCTGCCGGCGCTGGCGCGGTGGCACGCGGCCGGGATCCCGTTCGGGCTGGCCACGGTCGTCGCGGTCAGCCGCAGCGCGCCGCGCGGCCCCGGTGCCGCGATGGCGGTGGGCCCGGACGACGAGGTCGTGGGAAGCGTGTCCGGCGGCTGTGTGGAGGGCGCGGTGTTCGAGCTCGCCCAGGAGGTGGTGGCGAGCGGCGAGGCGCGCCTGGCCACCTTCGGCTACAGCGACGAGGACGCGTTCGCGGTCGGGCTGACCTGCGGCGGCGAGATCACCCTTCTGGTCCGGCCGGTGACGCCCGGGTCGGACCCCGCGTTCGGCGCGGTCGCGGCGTCGGTCGCCGGGGGCGAGCCGGTCACCGTGTCCACGGTGGTGGACGGACCGGCGCCGCGCGGCGCCACGCTCGTGGTCTGGCCGGACCGGGCGGCGGGCACGCTCGGCACGGACGGCCTCGACGTCGCCGTCACCGCCGACGCGCGCGGCGAACTCGCGCTCGGCGCCTCGGTGTTGCGTCACTACGGACCGCACGGCGAGCGCCGCGAGGACGCCGTCACCGTGTTCCTGCAGTCGTTCGCACCGCCGCCGCGCATGCTGGTCTTCGGCGCGATCGACTACGCGGCCGCCGTGGCCCGCATCGGCGACTTCCTCGGCTACCGGGTCACCGTGTGCGACGCCCGCCCGGTCTTCGCCACGCCCAAACGGTTCCCGGCGGCCGTCGAGGTCGTGGTCGACTGGCCGCACCGCTATCTGGCCGGCGCGGACACCGACGACCGCACCGTGATCTGCGTCCTCACCCATGACCCGAAGTTCGACGTGCCCCTGCTGCAAGAGGCGCTGCGCCGCCCGGCCGCCTACATCGGCGCGATGGGCAGCCGGAAGACCCACGAGGAGCGGCTCGCACGCCTGGAGGAGGCCGGTGTGACGCAGGCCGAACTGTCCAGGCTGCGCTCGCCTCTCGGGCTCGATCTCGGGGCCCGTACGCCCGAGGAGGTCGCCGTGTCCGTCGCCGCCGAGATCGTCGCGCTGCGCTGGGGCGGCAGCGGCGCGCCCCTGACCACCACCGCCGGGGCCATCCACCCGCCCGCCGCCTGAGGATTTCCGGAAGGAGCCCGTCATGGAACTGCACCACGAGTTCACCGTCCCCGTCCCGGTCGACGGCGCCTGGCACGCACTGCTCGACATCGAGCGGGTCGCGCCCTGTCTGCCGGGCGCGGTGGTGGAGGACTACGACGGCAGGACCGTGACCGGCTCGGTGAAGGTCAGGGTCGGCCCCGTCACCGTGGCCTACCGGGGCACGGCGGTCTTCGAGGAACAGGACGAGGCGGCACACCGGATGGTGCTCGCCGCGAACGGCCGGGAGACCCGGGGACAGGGCACGGCCAGGGCGACGGTCACCGCCACCCTGGCCGACCGCGACGGCGGCACCGCGGTGTCCGTCCACACCGACCTCACGGTGACCGGCCGCCCCGCGCAGTTCGGGCGGGGCGTGCTTGCCGAGGTCGGCGACCGCCTGGTGGGCCAGTTCGCGTCCTGCCTGGCGACCCAGCTGACCACGAGTCCCGAGCCCGCCACCGAGGACGAAGAGGAGGAGCCCCAACCGCTCGACCTCCTGCGCACGGTCGGGGCGCCGTTGGCCAAGCGGGCGGCCCTCGTCGCGGCGGCGCTGGCCGCACTCGCGTACACGGCGGCACGGCTGCTGCGAGGGCGACGCAAGTGCCGCACCCGTCGACGCCGGTGACGGCAACCCCCTGGGTACTCCCGGCCGGCACCTACTCCGCGTCGCCCGCCACGCGCGCGTGCAGGTGCTGGTCGTGCCAGCCGTCGCTGTGCAGGAGGGCGCTGCGCTGGGTGCCCTCGTAGGTGTATCCGGCCTTCTCGGCGACCCGGCAGGACGCCGGGTTGGCGATCGAGTGGCACAGGCGCAGGCGGTGCAGGCCCAGGTCGTCGAAGGCCCACTGGGTGAGCCTGCGGGTGGCCTCGACGGCGATGCCGCCGCCACGCGCCTCGGGCAGGAGCCAGTAGAGGATCTCGGCGCTGCCGCCGTGCAGGTCGAAGTCGCCCCACCCGCAGAGTCCGACGGCCGGGCCACCGGGCCTGGCGATGGCCCATATCGCGGCGATCTCGGCTTGCCAGCGTGCGTGCATGCGCTCGATCCTGGCGAGCGCCTCCTCACGGCTGCCGACGGTGAACCGGTTCCACTTGCGGATCGCGGGATCCTGGCCGGCGGCCAGCAGCGTGCCGGCGTCGTCGGGGTGCCAGGGCCGTAGCTCGAGTCCGCCGGGCAGAGCGAGCACGGGTTGCTCGCTTCCGGCCATGCGGCCTGCCGGAACGACGTCACCCGGTATGCCTGTGTCAGAGATCATCTCGGCATCCTGGCACAGGACGCTACCGCTGCGGCAGCCGGTGCAGGGTCACGTCGGTGAGCGCACCGTCGGCGAGGACGGCGGTCATGTACGTGCAGTGGGGCTGGCGGCGGCGGTCGGTCGGTGAGCCGGGGTTGAGCAGGCGCAGGCCGGTCGGCGCGGTGGTGTCCCAGGGGATGTGGCTGTGGCCGAAGACCAGGACGTCGAGGTCGGGGAAGCGGGCGGCGCAGCGGGCCTCGCGCCCCTGCGCGGGGCCGGTCTCGTGGACGACGCCGAAGCGCAGGCCGTCCAGTTCGGCGTACGCCACCTCGGGGAGCCGGGCCCGAAGGTCCGGGCCGTCGTTGTTGCCGTAGACCCCGACGAGCCGGCGGCTGCGGCTCTCCAGCAGGTCCAGGGTGGCGGTGTCGACCCAGTCCCCGGCGTGGAACACGACATCCGCGCGCGGGAGTTCGGCGAGCAGCGGCTCGGGGAGCCGTTTGGCGCGCTGGGGCAGATGGGTGTCGGACATGAGCAGGAGGCGCACGGCCTTGAGCCTATGCGGTCCCGGAGGTCAGCCGGCGGATGCCGCCGACCGCGCCATGCACGGCGGCCCCGGTGCCGAGGGCGGTGGCGGCGGGGTGCCGGGCCAGGGTCTGCTGCCAGGAGCGCGGGTGGGCGCTGTCGTCGAAGCTGCCGTGGGCGCCCTGGTCCACGGCGGGGTCCTGGTCCACGGGCGCGAAGAGGTTGTCCAGTCCGGCGGGCGGGAGACGGTCGGTCTGCTGGGAGTCGAAGCCGGTGCGGGCGAGATAGCGGTCGAGCAGGGCCGGGGCGAGCCGGTTGGCCCAGATCGTGGCCACGGCGCCGGCGCTGACGTAGTACTGCTTGCGGCGCGGGTGGTCGGCCGCGTGCAGCACGGCCCGGGCGGCGACCTCCGGCTGGTAGATCGGCGGCACCGGCATGGGGTGCCGGGACAGCCGGGAGCGGACCCATTCGAACTGGGGGGTGTTGACCGCGGGCATCTGGACCACGGTGATGTGGACGCCGCTGCCGCGGTGCAGCAGCTCCGTGCGCAAGGCGGAGGTGAAGCCGTTGGCGGCGTGCTTGGCGCCGCAGTACGCGTACTGCAGCGGTATCGACCGCTCCCCGAGCGCCGAGCCGACCTGCACGATCGTGCCCCGGTCGCGCGGGAGCATGCGCCTGAGGGCCGAGCGGGTGCCGTTGACGAAGCCGAGGTAGGTGACGTCGGTGATCCGCCGGTACTCCTCGGGGGTGATCTCCTCGAACGGTGCGCACACGGTCGCGAAGGCGCAGTTGATCCATACGTCGACCGGGCCGAACTCCTTCTCCGCGGCCTCGGCGACGGCCTCGACCCGGGCCTGGTCCGCCATGTCGGCGGTCTGCACGAGGGGCTGTCCGCCGAGGGCCGCGACCTCGTCCGCCGCCGCCCGGAGGCCGCCCTCGCCGCGTGCGACCAGGACGACGTTCGCGCCGCGCCGGCCGTACAGACGGGCGGTGGCGCGCCCGATCCCGGCGCTGGCACCGGTGATGACGACGGTCGATGGCATGATCAACTCCTTTTCCCGCGCGGTGACTTCACTGCACCCGGTACGGATCGGCCCGTTCCGCCGCGAGGCTCAGCCCCAGCCCGGGTGCCCCGTCGGCGCCCGGCCTGACGCTGCCGCCGCCGGGGTCGAGGACGCCGTCGAAGAGGAGCCGCTCGATGCGGACGTGGTCGTGGAACCACTCGAGGTGGCGCAGATTGGGTACGGCCGCGGCGGCGTGCGCGTGGGCGTGCGCGGCGCAGTGGCCGGAGATGTCGATCCCCCGCGCGTGGGCGAGCGCGGCGACGCGCAGCCAGACGGTGATGCCGCAGCACCGGGTGACATCGGCCTGGAGGCAGTCGACCGCCCCGGCGGCCGGCATGTGCTCGAAGTAGGGCAGGGTGTAGTCGCACTCGCCGGCGGTGACGTCCATCGGGAGGCGGCCGCGGAGGTTCGCGAGCAGCGTCAGGTGGTCCGAGGAGACCGGTTCCTCGAACCAGGTGACGCCCCGGTCCGCGCGCGCGTCGCCGACGCGCGCGGCCTGCCCGCCGGTGTAGCCCCCGTTGGCGTCGACGTACAGCTCGACCGCGTCGCCGACGCTCGCCCGCGCCCGGTCGACCCGTTGCAGGTCGCGGCGCTCCTGACCGCCCCACGACTCGCCGATCTTGATCTTGACACGGGGAATGCCCTCGCCCTCGGCCCAGCCGCGCAGTTGGCGGTGCTGGCGCTCGGCGTCGTAGGTGGTGAAGCCGCCGCTGCCGTACACGGGCACGTCGTCGCGGGCGGCGCCGAGCAGGGCGACGAGGGGCAGGCCGAGCAGGCGGGCCTTGAGGTCCCACAGGGCGATGTCGACGGCGGCGGTCGCCCGGGCGGCCACGCCGGGCAGTCCGGCGTTGCGCACGGCCCGGCACATGCGTTCGTTCGCGCGCGGCACGTCGAGGGCCGGCAGGCCGGTGACGGCGCCGGCGAGGAGTTCGAGGAGTTCGCGGACGATCACCGACGTACCGCGCTGTCCGGGGACGGGCGAGTACTCGGCATTCATTCAGGCAAAACTGAACAGCCCAGACTGGACAGTTTCGGCTGCCGGTCCTAGGGTGGGCGGCATGGCTGACATCTCCGACTCCGCCGCACGCGCCGCACGCGATCTACGCGTGGTGTTCAGCCGGCTGCGGCGCCGTATCCGCGAGGTCGCGCAGGACACCGATCTCAGCCCCTCCCAGGAGTCGGCGCTCACCCTGGTCGGCAAGCACGGCGCCGCCACGGCCAGCGCACTCGCCGCCGCCGAGGGCGTACGCCCGCAGTCGATGGCGACCACACTCGCCGCACTGGACCAGCACGGTCTGATCCGGCGCGCCCCCGATCCCGACGACGGCCGCCGCCAGCTGGTCACCCTGACCGACGCCGGGCGGGCCCGGATCGAGGGCAACCGCCAGGTCCGCGAGGAGTGGCTGGCCCGCGCCTTCCAGGACCGCTACTCGGAGGAGGAACGGCAGACGGTCCTGCAGGCGCTGGAGCTGATGGAACGGCTGTCGCAGCCGTGACACCGGGACTCACCGGACGCACCGGACGCACCGGACGCACCGAGGAGGCCACCCGTCCCACCCCCGCGGGATTCGGCCGTCGGGCAGCCCGTCATCGGCCGCCTGGTGGACACGTACGGTCCGCGCGGGTTCTGCCTCGCCGGTACGGCCCTGGTCGGCGTCGCCGGTCTGCGCGGCGGGCTCACGCCCTCGCTGGGCGCGCTGGTCGCGGCACGTGTCCTGCGGGGCTTGGGGAGCTCGGCGGCGTACCCGGGGCCCTGCGGCTGCCCCTGTCCGGGACCCGGCGATGCGACCGCGAACCCGATGCGGCGACGCCCGCACCCCGTGGTGGCCGCCGACGGCGGCGGCCTTCCGGCCCCGTCCCCGGCGCATGACGCGCGCCCGTTGCCCGCCGCGGTCGAACGGGCCCACGGGTCCGGCCGGACCCGCGCGTTGCTCGGCGTCCCGCCGGGCTCCATCGGCCCGGCCACGCAGAACACGCAGAACACCCTGTGCCGGCAGGCCGATCCGGAGCGGATCGCCTCCGCGGCCGGGCTGCACGGTCCGGCCCCGTTCCTGCTCGCCGGCTCCGCGCCACTGCCCGGCGACACCCCCTGCCGGACCGCTCGCTCGGCCGGCTCACCACCCCCACCACCCGCCGAACCACCGGAAAGGCCTGACCGACTCATGTCGCTCACCACGCTCGACCCCCGTACCGCCCTCGTCGCGATCGACCTGCAGAACGGGATCGTGGGCATGCCCGTCCAGCCGCACGCGGCCGCGGACGTCGTCTCCCGCACTGCCGAACTGGCGGACGCCTTCCGCTCCCGGAACCTGCCCGTCGTCCTCGTCCGCGTCTCCTTCGCGCCCGACTGGGGCGACGCCGTCCCCGGCCGCACCGAGCAGCAGGCGCGCGGTCTCGCCCTCCCCGAGGGCTGGGACGTCCTCGTCGAGGAGCTGACCGGCCACCCGGGCGACATCCGCGTCACCAAGCACAACTGGAGCGCCTTCCACGGCACCGACCTGGACGTCCAGCTGCGCCGCCGGGGCATCACCCAGATCGTGCTGACCGGCATCGCCACCAGCATCGGCGTGGAGTCCACCGCCCGCGACGCCTACGCCCACGGCTACCACGTCACCCTCGCCACCGACGCGATGGCCGACGCCGTCCCCGAGGCGCACGCCAACAGTGTCGAGCGGATCTTCCCGCGGCTCGGCGAGAGCGGCACGACCGCCGAGATCCTGGAGCTCCTCGCCAAGACCCACGCCTGACCGCCCGGCCCGGCCCCTCGCGGCGGCGCGGAGTGCCCCGCATGCACGGGTTCCGGCCGAGGACGGCGGCATCCGGCTGCTGCTGCGCGCCACGGCAGCGGTCGACTGCCGCTGCGCGAGCTGCGCAGCGCCCTGTGGCGCACCGAGCTGCGCCCGACCGGCGAACCGACCCTGAAGCGGCCCCTGTTGCTGCGGGGGCCGCACAGGGGGGCGCCTCCGAGGTGGTCCGCCCCGCGCCACCCGGTATGCTGCGCCGGCTGCTGCGCGAGGCACGGCACCTGCTCGGCGGCGTACGGGGAACGGGGACGACCACCACGACACGGAAGGCGTGACGGCGTGCGGCAACTGGGGATAGGTGACGCCTGGGTGCTGGAGCCCCGGGTGTTCCCGGACGACCGGGGCAGCTTCCACGAGTGGTATCGGGGCGCGGAGTTCCGCGAGGCCACCGGCTACGACCTGGACCTCGCCCAGGCCAACTGCTCGGCGTCCCGGCGGGGCGTGCTGCGCGGCGTCCACTTCGCCGACGTGCCGCCCGGCCAGGCCAAGTACGTCACCTGTGTGCGCGGCGCCGTCCTCGACGTGGTCGTGGACATCCGCGTCGGCTCCCCCACCTTCGCGCAGTGGGAGGCCGTACGGCTGGACGAGGACACCCGGCGTGCGGTGTTCCTCGCCGAGGGCCTCGGGCACGCCTTCATGGCGCTCACCGACGACGCCACGGTGGTGTACCTGTGCTCGGCCGGGTACGCGCCGGGGCGCGAGCACGGGCTGCACCCGCTCGACCCGGCGCTGGACATCGCCTGGCCGCAGGGTATCGAGCCGGTGCTGTCGCCGAAGGACGCCGTGGCGCCGTCGCTGGCCGAGGCGAAGCGGTCCGGGCTGCTGCCCACGTACGCGGACTGCTGCGCCCACTACCAGCGGCTGCGCTCCGGGGAGTTCGGCGGCTGAGGCGTACGGCCGGAGTCAGCCGCTGACGGCACACGGGCGACGTCGGCGGCCGACCGCGTACGGGGCCGGCGCGCGGCGCAGCGGCTCCCGGCCGCGCGTGCGCTACATACCCCGGTCGCGGGCCGCGAGGGGCGTCGGGCCGGTTGGCGCGGAACTCCTCGACCAGCGAACGGACCTCAGTCCTCGCCCCGCACGATGTGGTCCTCGGCGACGGCGCCCTGCCGCTGCGCGTGGCCGCGGTCCGCGACGGCGGGCAGACATGTGCGCACTCCGCGGTCCCGGCGTCGGCGGGCCTTCGCCCAGCCGGTCTCGGCGTAGGGCAGGTCGGGTTTGTCACTGGGATGCGCGGGCGCGGTCACGTCGTCCATCTTCCTTCTGCGTCGTGCGCCGGGCGGGGCCGGTCCGCGGGTCCCGCCCGGTCCGTGCGCGATGTGTGCCCCACCGGGTCCCCGTGCCGCGGGGCCCGCAAACGCGGCGGCCGATCAGGTCCGGCCGCCGCCTCCGCCGCCGAAGGATCCGCTGGAGCCGGGCGACCAGCGCGGGCGACGCTGGTCGCCCGCACGCCGGGAGCGGACGGCGCCGACCTGGTAGGGGGTGAGTCGCTCGCTGTCGTCCGCGGCCCGGGGCACCTCGTCCGGTTCGCGCATCTCCAAGGTCTCGCGGACCGGGCCGGATGCGGGCATCCGGGGCTGCTCGTCGGGGCGCGGCGGGGCCGGTTCGCGCCCGCGCACCTGGAAACCGAGCCGGAAGGCCCAGAGCAGCCCGGCGACGCAGGCGACCCCGGCGAGCAGCATGAGGACGTACCCGAACACCTGGGTGCTCGTGGCGGCTGTGTGCAGGGCGGAGTTCATGGCCGCCGGGTACCCGGCCGAGCGGCGGATACGACCCCGGCCGGGAGGGCGTGGCGCGCGGGAGGCCGCCGGTCACGGGGAGTAGCGTCGACCGCGATGACGGAACTACCGGAAATGTCGGACACTCGCGAGGTCGTCGCGCGCTACACGGCGCCCGCCCCGCGTCCCGGCCGGGCCCTGCTGCGCTGGGCCTCCACCGCCGACCACAAGGTGATCGGACGGCTCTACATGGTCACGGCGTTCTGTTTCTTCCTGTTCGCCGGACTGCTCGCCCTCGGGATGCGCGCGGAACTGGCCCGGCCGGGTCTGCAGTTCCTGAGCCAGCACGGCTACAACCAGTTCTTCACGATCCACGGCACGATCATGATGCTGCTGTTCGCGACCCCGATGTTCGCCGGGTTCGCCAACGCCGTGATGCCGCTGCAGATCGGCGCGCCGGACCTGGCCTTCCCGCGGCTGAACGCGCTGTCGTACTGGATGTTCCTGTTCGGCGGCCTGATGGTGGTCTCCGGCTTTCTGGTGCCCGGCGGGGCGGCGGCGTTCGGCTGGTTCGCCTACGCGCCGCTGAACAGCGCCTACTTCTCCCCCGGCGCGGGCGGCGACCTGTGGGCGATGGGGCTGGTGGTCGCGGGTGTGTCTACGACGCTGACCGCGGTGAACTTCATCGCCACGATCCTGTGCCTGCGCGCCCCGGGCCTGACGATGTTCCGGATGCCCATCTTCACCTGGAACGTGCTGTTCACCTCGATCCTGATCCTCCCCGCGTTCCCGGTGCTCACCGCGGCACTGCTGGCACTGGAGGCCGGCCGCAAGTTCGGGGCGCACGTCTTCGACGCGGCGAACGGCGGCGCCCTGCTGTGGCAGCACCTGTTCTGGTTCTTCGGGCATCCGGAGGTCTACATCGTGGCGCTGCCGTTCTTCGGGATCGTCTCGGAGATCATCCCGGTCTTCTCCCGCAAGCCGCTGTTCGGCTATCTGCCGATGATCGGGGCCACGATCGCGATCACCATGCTGTCGGCGGTGGTGTGGGCGCATCACATGTTCGCCACCGGCGCGGTGTTGCTGCCGTTCTTCTCGATCATGTCGTTCCTGATCGCGGTGCCCACGGGCATCAAGTTCTTCGCGTGGATCGGCACGATGTGGCACGGCTCGGTGTCGTTCGAGACCCCGATGCTGTGGTCGATGGGCTTTCTGGTGTCGTTCCTGCTGGGCGGGTTGAGCGGGGTGCTGATCGCCTCGCCGCCGCTGGACTTCCATCTCACCGACACCTACTTCATCGTGGCGCACCTGCACTATGTGCTGTTCGGCACGGTGGTGTTCGCGATGTTCGCGGGCTTCTACTTCTGGTGGCCGAAGTTCACCGGCAAGATGCTGGACGAGCGGCTCGGCAAGCTGCACTTCTGGCTGCTGTTCCCGGCCTTCCAGCTGACCTTCCTGGTGCAGCACTGGCTGGGCGAGTCCGGCATGCCCCGCCGGTACGCGGACTACCTGCCCGAGGACGGCTTCACGCTGCTCAACACCCTCTCGTCCGCGGGCGCTTTCCTGCTGGGCGTCTCCACCCTGCCCTTCCTCTACAACGTGTGGCGCACCGCCACGAAGGGCGAGCGGGTCACCGTGGACGATCCGTGGGGATGGGGACGCGGCCTGGAGTGGGCGACGTCCTGCCCGCCGCCGCGGCACAACTTCGTCGCGCTGCCCCGCATCCGCTCGGAGTCCCCGGCGTTCGACCTGCACCATCCGGAGATCGAGAGCCCGGCCGGGGAGGAGCTGGCGCGATGAAGGCGGAGGCGATGCTGTTCGGCGGGGTCGCGGCGTTCTTCGGCGGGTCCGCGGCGCTGTACGGGATGTGGTCGCAGGACGAGACGGGCACGACCGCGCTGGTCGTGGCGTGCGGGATGGCCGGACTGGTCGCGTTCTTCTGCCTGATCCAGTACCGGCGCCGGGGCACGCGGGCGCAGGACCGCACCGAGGCGGAAGTGGCGGACGGGGCCGGGCCGGTGGCCTTCTTCCCCGACGAGAGCCTGTTCCCGATCGTCACCGCGCTGGGTTTCGCGCTGGCGGCGACCGGCGTGGTGTACGGCCTGTGGCTGTTCCTCATCGGCCTGGGCGTCCTGGCGCGTGGGGTGTTCGGGATGGTGTTCCAGTACGCGCACCGGTGAGCGGTCTGCGCGGGGCGCCGGGCCGGTGCGCTGCGACGGGTTCGTGATCGGTCTCGTAGCCGCCGGTGACGCTCTGCCGGATGTCGCCCGTGGGCACGCCCTCGGCCAGCCGCTCGTTCTCGGCCGCCGTCAGGGCCCGGCACAGCCACCGGGTGACCAGGAAGGCGAGGACCGGGGCCACGACGAAGGCGACGCGCAGCACCCAGGTGATGGCGTTGACGGAGACGTGGAAGGTCTGGGCGATGACGTCGTTGCCGCCAGCCAGCAGCAGCACGCCGTAGAACACCGTGCCCGCCACGCCGAGGCCGGTGCGCACCGGCCGCTCGCGGGGCCGGTCGCACAGGTGCCGCTCGGCCCACCACTCCCCCGTCAGCCGCTGCTCCACGAACGGATAGGCGTACAGGACGGCGAACACCAGGCCGGGAAGGACGACCGCGGGAAGCAGGACGTTCCACATCAGGGTGTGTCCCGCGACGTTCGTCTCCCACGGCGGGACCAGCCGCAGCGCGCCCTCCAGGAAGCCGACGTACCAGTCGGGCTGGGATGCGGTGGAGACCTGGTCGGGGCGGTAGGGGCCGTAGTTCCAGACCGGGTTGACCTGGGCGACGCCCGCCAGCAGCACCAGCACGCCGGCGACGATGACGGCCAGGCCGCCGGAGGAGCCGGTGAACTGCGGGAGGAACGGCTTGCCGACGGCGTTGCGGTGGGTGTGGCCCGGGCCGCGCCACTGGGTGTGCTTGAGCTGCACCACCAGGATCAGGTGCACGGCGACCAGGGCGAGGAGGAGGCCCGGGAGCAGCAGGACGTGCACCGGATACAGGCGGGTGACGATGTCGTGGCCCGGGTACTGGCCGCCGAGGGCGAAGAACGCCACGTACGTGCCGACGACCGGGATCGACAGCATGATGCCCTGCGCGATGCGCAGCCCGGTGCCGGAGAGCAGGTCGTCGGGGAGCGAGTAGCCGGCGAAGCCCTCGGCGAGCGAGAGAGCGAACAGGGTCACGCCGATCGTCCAGTTCAGCTCGCGCGGCCGGCGGAAGGCGCCGGTGAAGAAGATCCGCAGCAGGTGCGCGCCGATCGCGGCGACGAAGACCAGCGCGGCCCAGTGGTGGGTCTGCCGCATCAGCAGTCCGCCGCGCACATCGAAGCTGATGTGCAGGGTGGAGTCGAAGGCGGCCGACATCCGCACTCCCCGCAGCGGCACATAGGGGCCGGTGTAGACGACCTCGCGCATCTCCGGCTGGAAGAACAGGGTGAGCCAGACCCCGGTCAGGACCAGCACCAGCAGGCTGTACAGGGCGAGTTCGCCGAGCAGGAAGGACCAGTGGTCGGGGAACGCCTTGCGCAGCAGGGGGCCGCCCTCGTACACGGGCAGCCGGGCGTCCACGGCGTCCACGAACCGCTCCGCGCGGCGGCCGGTCCGGCTCATGCGTCCTCGGGCTCCGCCGCCGCGCGGGCCACCTCGGCCTCCACCTCGGGGCGCGGCCGGCCCGTCTCCCTCGCGAACTCGCTCAGCGCGGTCTGCACGTCCCGGGCCAGGTCCCGCCAGGCACGCAGCGCGGTCTCGTACGTGCCCGACTGGGCGCCGGTCATCCGACGCTCGGCCGGCGGGCCGTAGGCGTCCCGCAGCTCCTCGACCGTGGCCTGGGCCGCGTCGGCCGCGCGCTGCTTCTGCACGAGTTCGTCGAAGGTGTGCACCACACCAATCGACCCTAGGCACCCCTGCCCGGATACGCCTCCCCAGGCCCCGCCAACCTCCGCAAACGCACCCGTGTGGCGGTCAGCCGCCCAGGCCGGCGCCGGCACCCGTGGTCAGCCGCCACAGGTGGCGGTCGTGGTGGTCAGCGGTGGGGTACGAGGTCCGCCCACACCTGTTTGCCGCCGCTGACCGGGAGCGTCCCCCAGGCCGCCGACACCGCTTCCACGAGCAGGATGCCCCGGCCGCCGGTGGCCTCCCAGCCGAGGCTGGTGGGCTTGACGGGGCTGCGCGGGGAGGAGTCGGCGACGGCGAGGCGGAGGCGGTGGTTGACCAGGGAGAGGTCGAGACGGACCTGGCCGTCGGTGTGCACGAGGGCGTTGGTGACGAGTTCGGAAACCACCAGCAGGGCCGTGTCCAGGGTGTCCTGCGAGACGCCCCAGACGCGCAGCGTACGCCGGGTGAAGCGGCGGGCGTGCCCGACCGCCTGCGGTACCCGCCACACCGTCCAGCTCTCCCGCAGCGGGCGTACGGCCATGCCGTCGTAGCGCATCAGCAGCAGGGCGACGTCGTCGCCGCGGTGGGCGCCGGTGAGGAGCACGTCGGCGACCAGTCCGAGGTGCTCGGGGTCGGCGGCGGCCAGCTGGGCGACGAGCCGGTCCATGCCGGCGTCGATGTCGGCGCCCGGCGACTCCACCAGGCCGTCGGTGGTCAGTGCGATCACCGTGCCGGGCAGCAGCCGCAGGGGGGTCATGGGGAACTCGGCCTGGGAGAGGACACCGAGCGGTGGGCCGCCCTCCGCCCGCAGGATCTCGGCGGTGCCGTCCGGGTGGCGCAGCACGGGCTGGAGATGGCCGGCCCGCACGCACCAGGCGGTGCCCTCCTCCATGTCGACGTCGACGTAGGCGCAGGTGGCGAAGAGGTCGGTCTCCATGTCCAGGAGGAGCCGGTTGGCGTGTGCGACGACCACGTCCGGGGCGTGGCCCTCGGCGGCGTAGGCGCGCAGCGCGGTGCGCATCTGGCCCATCAGCGTCGCGGCGCCCGCGTTGTGGCCCTGGACGTCACCGATGACGAGGGCCACATGGTGGTCGGCGAGCGGGATCACGTCGTACCAGTCGCCGCCGACCTCCAGTCCGGCGGTGGTGGGCAGGTACCGGGCGACGGCGACCGCGCCGGGCAGCCTGGGCAGCCGGCGCGGCAGCAGGGTGCGCTGGAGCATGCCGACGAGTTCGTGCTCGGCGTCGAAGGCGTGGGCGCGCAGCAGGGCCTGGCCGGCGAGGCCCGCGCAGGCGGTGAGCAGGGCCCGTTCGTCGGGGCTGAAGTGGTGCGGGCGTTCCCAGCCGATCAGGCAGGCCCCGGCCATGCGACCGCCGGCGGGCAGCGGCAGCACCGCGAGGCCCCCGGGCCCGACCTCGGCGAGGGCGGGCTCCAGCGGGCTGCCCGCGGGCCAGATCCGGGAGCGGCCCTCGCGCAGCGCGGTGGCCAGGGTCGGCATCGCGCGCACCGGCGCGTCGGGCCACTCGGTGCGCCATTCGGTGCGCCACACCTCGGGCCAGGCCTCGGGTTCGGGCGGGTCGAGGACGGTGACGACGAGCCGGTCGTTCTCCAGTTCGGCCAGCGCGAGCCGGTCGGCCTGCAGCGGCCCGCGCAGGGCGGCGACGACGGCCTTGCCGACGTCCTTGACGGTGGTGGCGGTGGCGAGGGCGGCGGCCAGGCGCTGCACCCGGGCCACGTCGGTGACGTCGGAGCGCAGGGTGGAGGCGTCGGCGACGGTGCCGACGAGCCGGGCGGGGCGGCCCTCGCCCGCGGCCAGCAGCCGGCCGCGCAGCCGCAGCCACTTGGGCGGGCGGCCGGAGGGCTGCAGGACACGGAACTCCAGCTCGCGGTCGCCGATGGACATGTGGTCGGCCTCGACCACGGACATCAGCGCGGGCAGGTCCTCGGGGACGGTGAGCGCCAGCAGGGTCTCGACGCGGCCGTCGAAGGCGTCCCGGGCGAGCCCGAACAGCCGCAGGATCTCGTCACCGACCTCGATCCGGCCGCTGTCCATGGCGAGGCTGAAGGCGTCCGGCGGCAGCTCGCCGCCGTTCTCGGCGGGCGCGGCCGGGTGGGGTACGGCGATGGCACGGGCGACCAGCTCCAGGCAGGCGCGGTCGTCGGCGTCGAAGCCGCCGGGGCGCTCACTGACGGCCAGCAGACAGCCGCCGCCCGCCGCGCCGAGCGGCAGGACGGCCACGGAGAAGTCCGCGGACGGGGTGCGCCGGGCCTCAAGGCAGTCGGCGAGCTGCTCGGGGCCGAGCCAGAGCGGGTGTCCGGTGCGGTGGGCCTCGGCGACCGGGGAACCGCCCGCGGCCGGATAGCCGTCGCGGAGCCCGTACTCGGTGCGCGGCAGGCCCGCCGACTCGGCGAGGTGCAGCTGCGCCGGGTCGCCGCCGGGCGTGTAGACCCCGGCGAAGGCGGCCCCGGCGAACACCAGCGCCTGTTCGAGGACTCGGCGGAGCCGATCGGGCGTGGCGGGACCCGCGGTGAGCGTGTCCAGGGCGGCTTCGGCACGCTCCGTTCTGGTCCTGTTGATCGCAGCGCCCTCGCTCCTCACCACTTCGCCATTACAGCGCGTGTGGGGCTCGCGCGCAGCCCCTGTGAAGACTCCGGTGCCCTGGCGGGCCCGTTCGCTCGAAAGCCGCCGAACACATCTTCACCCGTGAGTTCCGCACGGTGATCTCGTGACAGGCGTGACTGTCCGCGACCGCACGACTCCTGCGAGTGTCGTCTCCGGCCGTACGACGAGGGGCGGGAGGCGCATGGACAAGCGGTACGAGGTGTACGCGCTCGCCGACGGACACTTCTACGACACGCCCGACCGGCTCCCGGGAGCGGGCGGTGAGCCGGCGCCGCTGTTCGCGACGGCGCGTCGCACCGTCCCGGAGGGCTGGCACGCGGCACGCTCCGGCGACTGGCTGACGCTGACCCCGGTCGGCGCGGACGGCGCGCCGCTGCCGTCGCCGGCGCAGGGCTGGAAGATCCATTCCTCGGCGACGGCGGCGAACGCGGAACGGATCGCGCAGCTCGTCTGGGACTACTGCGTGCCGCGCCGCATCCCGTTCAAGTTCGTGCCCGGCCCGCACCTGCTGCATCTGCGCAACGCCAAGTACGCGGGCCGCGACACCAGCGGCAAGTTCGTCACCGTCTATCCGGCGGACGAGGAGCAGCTGCACCGGACGCTGCGGGAACTGGGCGCGCTGCTGGAGGGTTTCGAGGGGCCGTACATCCTCACCGACCTGCGCTGGCACGACGGTCCGCTCTACGTCCGCTACGGCGCCTTCGCCCGCCGGTACGTCGTCGACGAGCGCGGCTCGCTGGTCCCGGCGGTGACCGACGGCACCGGCCGGCTGGTGCCGGACCGGCGGGCGCCGTCCTTCCAGGTGCCCGAGTGGGTGAGCCTGCCGGAGTTCCTGCGGCCGCATCTTCAGGCCCGCAACACCACGACGGTCGGCGACCTGCCGTACCGCATCGAGAAGGCGCTGCACTTCTCCAACGGCGGCGGGGTCTACGCCGGCACCGACACGCGGGACGGGCGCCGGGTGGTGCTCAAGGAGGCCCGGCCGCACGCCGGTCTCGCCGCCGACGGCGCGGACGCGGTGGCCAGGCTGGAGCGGGAGAAGGCGGCGCTGGAACGGGTCGCAGGGACCGGGGTCGTACCCGAGGTACGGGACTGGTTCACGCTCGGCGAGCACCGGTTCCTGGTCATGGACCAGCTGGCGGGCCGCCCGCTCAACTCCTTCTTCGCCGAGCGGCATCCGCTGCTCACGCCCGACCCCGACCCGGCCGCGATCGCCGCGTACACCGCGTGGGCGCTGCGGATCAACGCGGCGGTGGAGCGGGCGGTGGCGGCGGTTCATGCGCGCGGGCTGGTCTTCAACGACCTGCATGTCTTCAACATCATGGTGTCCGAGGACGAACAGTCGGTGTACCTCATCGACTTCGAGGCCGCCGCCCCGGCCGCGGAGAACGCCCGGCAGACCGTCGCCCACCCCGGCTTCTTCGCCCCGCCGGACCGCCGTGGCACCGATGTCGACCGCTATGCGCTGGCCTGTCTGCGGCTCGCCCTGTTCCTGCCGGTGACCACGCTGTTCGTGGTGGACCGCGGCAAGGCCGCGCATCTCGCGCAGGTGATCGCCGAGCAGTTCCCGGACGTGCCGCGCGCCTTCCTGGACGAGGCGGTCGCGGAGATCACCCGGGATCCGGCGGGCGGGCGGCGCACCCGGTCCGCCCCTTTGGTGGTGCCCGGCGACTGGCCCTACAGCCGGGACTCGATGGTGAAGGCGATCCTCGCCTCCGCCAGCCCGGAACGCGACGACCGGCTGTTCCCCGGCGACATCGCCCAGTTCGCGGACGGCGGCGGCCTCGGCCTCGCGCACGGCGCGGCCGGAGTGCTGTACGCGCTCCAGGCGTCCGGGGCCGGCCAGTACGACGAGGGCGAACGCTGGCTGCTGGACCACACCGCTCCGCCGCCGCCCGGCACCCCGCTCGGCCTGTACGACGGCCTCGCGGGCGTCGCCCTCGTCCTCGACCGACTTGGGCACCGGCAGCGGGCGTTGGACCTGCTGGACGGCATCCTGCGGGAGAACTGGCGCAGCCTCGCCTCCGACCTGCACGGTGGACTCGCCGGGCTCGGCCTCGTCCTCGGCCACCTGGCGGACACGACGGGCGAGCCGGCCTTGCGGCAACACGCCGCCGAGGCCGCCGACATCCTCCTGCGACGACTCGCCGAACCGGTCCCGGACACCCCGCGCCGACGCGCCGGGCTGCTGCGCGGCGCGAGCGGGCCCGCGCTGTTCCTGCTCAGGCGGTACGAGGAGACCGGCGACGAAGGTTGCCTCAGCGCGGCGGGCGAGGCGCTCCGCCGCGACCTGGACTGCTGTGTGACCCAGGAGGCGGGCGGCGGCCTGGAGGTGGACGAGGGCTGGCGGACGCTGCCCTATCTGGGCGACGGCAGCGCGGGGATCGGCCTCGTGCTGGACGACTACCTGGCGCACGCCACAGGCCTCACCGAGGAGTTCGAGCGCGCCCGGGCCGGCATCATCACCGCCGCCACCTCCCGCTTCTACGCCCAGCCCGGCCTCTTCCAGGGCCGCGCCGGAATGATCCTGCACCTCGCCCGCAGCAACGCGCCGGGCGCCGGCCGTGACCGGCTGGCGCAGCAGATCGCGGGTCTGGGCTGGTTCGCGATGGACTACCAGGGCCAACTGGCCTTCCCCGGGCACCAGATGATGCGGCTCTCGATGGACCTGGCCACCGGTACGGCGGGCTGCCTGCTCGCGCTCGCCGCGGCCCGCGACCAGCCCAGCACCGCGCACCTGCCCTTCCTTCCGCCGCCACCGGCGGCCCACACACGCGGCTCCGCACCGACGGAGCCGTGACACAACCCCGTCCCCAATCAGGGAAAGGACACCGTCATGGCACTGCTGGACCTGCAGACCCTCGAGTCCGAGGAGCACACCCACAACGGAGCGAGCACCGCGAGCCTGCTCTCCTGTGTCTCCGCGGCGAGCGTTCTGCTCTGTCTCTGACCGGGCCGGTGAGTCCACGGCTCCGGACGGCGCCCTCCCTCGCGGGAGGGGCCGTCCGGAGCCTCCGGCCGGAAGGGTGACCGAGTTCCCTCCCGGCGAAGGAGAGACCGGCCGCCCGCGATGTCGGCAGCCGCAACTCCGCGAGCGAACCGCCACCTTGAGCCCCGGCAACCGGCACGGACGAGCCACCGTCCGAAAACCCGGCAACCGCCGCCACTGGCGAGCCGCCATCCCAAACCCTGGCAGCCGCCGCCCGAGCGGGCCACCGACCCACACTCCGGGCAGCCGCCTGAACCGGTCACAAACCCACACCCCGGCCGGACGCCTGAACCGGCCACCAACCCATGCCCCGGCCGCCGCCCGAGCCGACCACCAACGCAAGCCCCCGGTCGGCCACCGCGTCCAGCCGCCGCAGAAGACCCATGACCGCCGTGCGAGCGAGCCGGCCGTCCGAGGTCTTCCTCCGGCGGCGGGCGTCCGTGCGGGTGCCGCCCTCCCGTTGCCGTCCGATCCGAGCGAGGCCGCAGCCGATGAACTCCCGCCCCGCCAGCGCCACTTGTACGGCAGACCGTGCCTTGTCGCGCCGGGTGCTGCGGCAGGGCGGCGTCGCCCGCTGTGCCGCGCTGTGCGCCGTGAGCACGACTGCCACCGCGGCGGGCCTGCTGCTGCCCGCCCTGCTCGGCCACACCCTGGACCTGCTGCTGGCCCGCGCCCCGGCCGCCCGCTGGCTCGGCTGCTGTGCCGGTGTCGTCCTGCTGCTCGCCCTGCTCGACGGCTGCGCGGGCGTGCTGACCGGCACCGCCGACGCCCACGCAACCGCGGGCTTGCGCCGGCAGCTCACCGGACACGTCCTGGCGCTCGGCCCGCGCGCGACGACCCGGTTCGGCGCCGGGGATCTGGTGGCACGGCTGGTCGGCAACGCCGCGCAGGCCGGTACCGCGCCGGGCGCGCTGGCCGCGCTGCTCGCCGCGCTCGCCGGGCCGGTCGGAGGCGTGGTGGCACTGGGCCTCATCGATCCGTTGCTGGCCGTCGTGTTCCTCACCGGGGCGCCGGTCCTGGCCCTGCTGCTGCGCACCTTCGCCCGGGACACCTCGGCGTGCGTGGCCGACTACCAGCGGGTGCAGGGCCGGATCGCCGGCTCGCTGGCGGAGGCGGTCGGCGGTTTCCGTACGATCCGGGCCGCGGGCGCCGAGGAGCGCGAGACGGCCCGGATCCTGGCACCCCTGCCGGAACTGTCCCGTGCCGGGCACCGCATGTGGCGGGTGCAGGGGCGGGCCGCCGCCCAGGCGGTCACCGTGGCACCGCTGCTGAACCTGGGCGTGCTGGCGGTGGCCGGGCTGCTGCTGGCCCGGCATCGCCTGTCGGTGGGCGAGCTGCTGGCCGCCTCGCGGTACGCGGTGCTCGCCACGGGCGTCGGCGCGCTGGTCGGTCAGCTGGCCGCGCTCGCGCGGGCCCGCGCGGCGAGGGGCCGGCTCGCCGAGGTGTGCGCCGAGCCCCCGCCCGGACACGGCAGCCGCCGCCTGCCGCCGGGCAACGGGCGGCTGGAGCTGCGGGCGGTGACCGCACGCCGGGGCGGACGAACCGTCCTGGACGGCGTCGACCTGACCGTCCCGGGCGGCATCACCCTGGCGGTCGTCGGCCGCTCCGGCGCCGGCAAGTCCCTGCTCGCCGAGGTGGCCGGCCGGCTCGCCGACCCCGACGCGGGCGAGGTCCTCCTCGACGGCGTCCCGCTGCCGGAGCTCGCCCACGGCGAGCTGCGCCGCGCCGTCGCCTACGCCTTCGAACGCCCCGCCCTGCTGGGCACGACCGTCGAGGACACGATCGCCTTCGGGTGCACGGCCGCCACCCCGGCCGCCGTCCGCTCCGCCGCCCGCCGCGCCCACGCCGACGACTTCGTACGGCGCCTCCCCGACGGCTACGCCACCCCCATCGCCGACGCGCCCCGCTCGGGCGGCGAGTCCCAACGCCTGGGCCTCGCCCGTGCGTTCGCCCACGGCGGCCGGTTGCTCATCCTCGACGACGCCCTGTCCAGCCTCGACACGGTCACCGAACACCGGATCACCCAGACCCTGCTGGCTCCCGACCCGGACCGCGCCCGCCTGCTGATCGCCCACCGCGCGTCGACGGCGGCCCGCGCCGACCGGGTCGCCTGGCTGGACGCCGGCCGGATCAGGGCCGTCGGGACACACCGGGAGTTGTGGCAGGAGTCGGGGTACCGGGCGGTGTTCGCCGACGGCGAGGAGACGGTGGGCGAGGGCGAGGTGACGACGGGGTCCGCGGACGGCGTCGAGAGCGTGGGCGAGAGGGGGTCACGGGGCTGATGGACGTACTGGTGCCCGTTCCGGCATGCCGGACGGGGGCGGCGGACGGACACGGGGCGCAGGGACCGGCCCGCGGGCACCCTGTCGGGCTGCGCAGCCGGGCGCGCCGGTTCCTGCGTGCGCGGTGGCGGGTCCTGCTCCGGCTCGGACTGTGGTCACTACTGGAGGCGGGACAGACCTTCCTCGTCGGATACGCCCTCGCACGGGCCCTGGACGCCGGGTTCCTGGCCGGGAACGCACGGGCCGGCCTGCTGTGGCTGGGGGCCGCGGGGCTCGCGGTGTGTGCCGGGGCGTACGGGACCGGGCGGGTGTACGGCGTGGTCGCGGCGCTGGTCGAGCCGGCCCGGGACCGTCTGGTCACGGCGGTGGTCGCGCGCGGTGTGCGGGAGGCGGACCCGGGTGCTCTGTCCGGGCTCACCCAGCAGGTGGAGATCGCCCGGGACACCCTCGCCGGGGTGGTGATGGTCTCGCGTTCGTTCCTGTTCACCGCCGCCGGCGCGCTGATCGGCCTGTTCTCCCTGGCCCCGTTGCTGCTGGCGGTCGTCCTGCCCCCGCTGCTCGCCGGGGTGGCCCTGTTCGCCGCGACGCTCGGCCCGCTGGCCCGCCGTCAGGAAACGTTCCTCGACGCCGACGAAGCGCTGGCACAGGCGCTGGGCGCAGCCTGCTCGGGACTGCGGGACATCACGGCGGCCGGCGCCGAGGAGTGCCTCGCCGGCACCGTCGGCGAGCGCACCACAGCGGAACTGCGGGCCGCCCGCGCCCTGGCCCACTGGAGCGTCGCCCGCGTGGCCGCGCTTGTGGTGGGCGGCGAACTCCCCGCGGTACTGCTGCTGCTCACGGCCCCCTGGCTGCTCGACCACGGCGTCACCCCGGGCGCGCTGGTGGGCGCGCTCGCCTATGTCACCCAGTCCTTGCTTCCGGCCCTGAACAACCTGGTCCACGGCCTCGGAACCAGCGGCTCCCGGCTGACAGTGGTTCTTCGCCGGCTCATGGTCCAACGCCTCCAGACGCCCGGCGCCGTGTCGACCAGCGGCTTTGCCGCGGGGCGCGACCAGGCACAGCGGACCCGCACCCGCACGGCAACCGCGCTCCCCCCGTCACCAGGCGCACCCGGCACCGCTCTGTCCCTGAGCTCCCTCACCTTCGCCTACGGCCCCGCGAGCGAACCCGTCCTGAACGACCTCACCCTCGCCCTGCCCACCGGCGCCCACCTGGCCGTCGTAGGCCCCAGCGGTGTCGGCAAGTCGACGCTCACCGCACTGATCGCCGGTCAGCTGATCCCGCAGCACGGCAGCATCCGCGTGCGCGGGGCAACCGTCCTCATCCCGCAGGAGGCCTACGTCCACACCGGCACCCTCGCCGAGAACCTGACCCTGCACCGCTCCGGCCCGGTTCCCGATGCCGAACTCCTCGCCGCCGCCGACGCGGTCGGTCTGACCCCTCTGCTGACGAGACTGGGCGGGCCCCACGCCCCCGTCGAACCGGCGGAGCTCTCCGCGGGTGAGCGCCAGCTCATCGCCCTGGCCCGCGCCCATCTCTCGCCCGCCCCGCTGGCCCTGCTGGACGAGGCGACCTGCCATCTCGATCCGGAGGCGGAGGCGCGTGCCGAGCGGGCCTTCGCGGCCCGCCCGGGCGGCACGCTGATCGTCGTCGCCCACCGGATCAGCTCCGCCCGCCGCGCCGACCTGATCCTCGTCATGGACGGCGCGCGCACCGCCTGCGGCACCCACGACGAGCTGCTGCGCACCTCACCCCTCTACCGGGACCTGGCCGGCCACTGGGCCATGCCGCCCCTCACACCCACCCCTCCCCGCGCGATATGCGAATCGCGTCGATCCGGTTCCGCGCCCCGGTCTTGCGGGTGATCGACGCCATGTAGTTGCGGACCGTGCCGTGGGACAGATGCAGGCTGCCGGCGATCTCCGCTATGGACGCGCCGCCGGCCGCGAGGGACAGCACACTCAGTTCGCGTCTGGTCAGCGGCATCTGGGCCGCTTTGAGGAAACCGAAGCCCAGCGAGTCATCGACGAAACGTTCCCTCGCGGCGACCGACCGGATGGCGCGCACCAGCCGGTCCGGTGAGCCCGCCTTGTCCACGAAGCCGAGCGCGCCCGCCTCGGCGGCCCGCTTCAGCAGTCCCGGGCGGTTCGCCTGGGCCAGTACCACGAGCGCCGGCGGCCTGCCGCCGGCCCCGGGCGGGCACAGCTCGCCGAGCGGCGGCACCCCATGGCCGTCGGCACAGTCGAGGTCCGCCGCGCACACGTCCGGCCCTAAGGACCGCACCCGCGCGGCGGCACCGCGCCATGGCGTGTCGTCCACGTCCAGACCGGGTTCCCGCCGCAGCCATTCGGCCAGGACCGATCGCACCAGACACGCGTCCTGCACCAGAAGCACCCGGATCACTGCCCCGCCCCCTCGGATGGTCGTCGTACGCCCGTTGTTCCGTTCCTCGTCGCCGCCCGTGGTCCGGGCACGGCACGCGCGTGCCCATTCTTGGGCGCCGGTACCGTTCGCGGGCGCGGAGATCTGGCCATAAGGGTGCGCGGGGGCGCATGCGGGGCAGCCCGTACGCCGCCCGCGCTTCCGCTGTCCGGGCATGGGCGCGGCCGGAAGGGGTATCCGGAGGCGGCTCCGCACGCGGGGGACCCCGGTCCGCGGCCGGGGTGCGCGGCGGGCTCGCGCGTGGGAATCCGTGCCCAGATTGCGCGACGCGGCCGTACGAGGAGGTGGTTGGCGTGTCCGACGGACCGGGACCGGCACCGGCGGCCGACGGCGCACCGGCGGACGAGGTGATCCGGCACAGCGCGGCGGCATGGGAGAGGGCGGACGACGTGGCGATACTGCTGCGGCGGGCGTGCGAGGTCCCCTGACCGAATGCGACGGGCCGGCCCTCCCGCCGGAGGGCCGGCCCGTTCCCCGCCGACCGGAACCGCGGGTGAGGCCGGGGGGAGACAGGGGCGCGGGGCTGTGTACCTGTGCGGCTCCGCCGCGTGGGCGCGAGCAACCACGGTGGAGCCGCACACGAAAGACGGCTTGTCGCGGCCCTACCGTCTCGCGGCCCTCCCCGCGGAGCGCTACCGCGTGCTGGTCAGCGACGACCCGTCGTTGGCAGAGCCCGCGCCGGACTGGTCACCGGCGCCCGACTGGTCGCTCGCGGAGGCCGAGGGGTCGGCGGCACCGGACTGGTCGCCAGCCGAGGCCGAGGGGTCGGCGGCACCGGACTGGTCGCCAGCCGAGGCCGAGGGGTCGGCGGCACCGGACTGGTCACCCGCGGAGGCCGAGGGGTTGGCGGCACCGGACTGGTCACCCGCCGAGGCCGACGGGGCGGCGGAACCCGACTGGTCACCCGCGCCGTTGCCGCCGTTCCCCGCGTTGCCGCCGTTGCCGAGGGTCGCGCCGGTGGCCTGCAGGGCGGCGGTGACCGGCTGGAAGAAGGTCTCGCCGCCGTTGGTGCAGTCGCCGCTGCCGCCGGAGGTGAGGCCGACGGCGCTGCCGTCCTGGGTGAACAGGGAGCCGCCGCTGTCGCCGGCCTCGGCGCAGACGTTGGTCTGGATGAGGCCGTTGACGGTGTCGGTGCCGCCGGGGACGGTCTCGCTCGCGAAGTTCACGGTGGCGTCCAGGCCGGTGACCTGGCCGTTGTGCAGACCGGTGGTGGAGCCCATGCGGAAGACGGTCTCGCCGACGGTGGCGTCCGCGGCCTGGGTGATCTGGACGGTCTGGCCGTTGCCGGCATTGACCGTGCTGGACGTCTGCGTGGTCTTGTCGTTGTACTTGACGAGCGAGAAGTCGTTGCCGGGGAACTTGGCCTGGTCCACGGTGGCGATCGGCTGGCCGTTCTGCGAGTCGGACCAGTCCTTGGCGGCGACTCCGCAGTGACCGGCCGTCAGGAAGGCGGGGCTGCCGTCGGCGGCGGTCACGTTGAAGCCGAGGGAGCAGCGGACGCCGCCCTGCTGGGTCTGGGCGAAGATGGCGTCGCCGCCCGCGACGAGGGTCTTGAAGGTGCCGGAGGACTTCTTCAGCGTCGCCATGCCGGAGCCGAGGCTCTGCACGGTCGACTGCAGTCTGTTCCACTTGGCGCCGGTGACGGTGGAGTCGGCGGTGACGAGGACCTTGTCGGTGCGCGGGTCCACGGCCCAGGAGGTACCGGGGATCGTCGCCTTGGTCTTCAGCGTCGTGGCTGCGGCCTTGAGTTCGCGGGTGCTGTTCGGCACCTGACGCGCGACCGCGCCCGCCTTCTTCACCTGCGCGATGACGTTGTTGTCGCCGCCGGCCACATTGACGACGAGTTGCTGCTTGGCGCTGTCGAAGTACGACCCGGCGACGGCGTCACCGAGAACCTTCTGCAACTGGGCAGCGAGATTCGAGGCCTGCGTGGCCTTCAGCGTCCTCGCTGTGCCGGTGGCACCGGATGCCTGGTTCTTGTCCTGTGAGGCCATGGCGTTGGGCAGCAGGATGGCCGCCGCTCCGAGCGCCGCGACACCGCCCACCGCTATCGCCGCCTTGCGCTTGGGCATTCGCTTGTGACTCAAACTTCTCGACCTCCTGGGTACGGGGGTCTGCCGCTTGCGGGCAGTTCGTATCGGGGCGCCTGGATGGCCGTACGTACGCACCGGGCGTGCGGTGTGTTCAATTCCGTTTCCCAACGGCCGTGCCGGGCGGGCGAATCGGCCAGGCACCGCGTGTCGCCGCGGGCGGCCGGGAACAATCCCCCATATGACGATGAGCCCCGCCGAAGCCGACAAGATCCTCTGCGCCAACTTCGCCCCCTGGGTGCTCGATCTCGGGCTGACCGTCGAGGCAGTGGGCGAGGACCGGGCCGTACTGCGACTGCCCTGGTCCGAGCGGTTGGCCCGGGAGGGCGGGGACCTGTCGGGGCAGGCGCTGATGGCGGCCGCCGACACGGCGACGGTGCTCGCGGTGTGCGCCGCACGGGGCGGCTTCGTGCCGATGACGACGGTTCAGCAGTCGACGTCGTTCCAGCGGGCGGTGACCGGTTCGGATGTCCGGATCGAAGCGGTCCTGACGAAGCTGGGCCGCCGGATGGCGTTCGCGGACATCACCCTGAGCGAGGCGGATTCGGGGGCGCTCGCGGCCCGGGCGAGCACGGTCTACGCGATTCTGGGCTGACACGGTCCGCTACCGATCAGTAACAGTCCGTTCCGGGCTCGATGCGGAATCCCTGCTTCAGGGAATCTACACATTGAATACTCAACGAAGTCACCGCCGACCGGGGATCTGCACATCCGTGCGCCCCCCGGCACTCCTTTGGCGAGGAGTGCCGGATTCGCCGCCCCGTCGACAAGGGGCCGGACGCGCCGATGCCGTGTCGCATGTGAAGGAGTCGCCGACATGGCGTGCACACGCCTGCACGGATGAACCCTTTCGCGTGTCAAGTTCCCAGGTGAGAGCCCTGGTTGATTGGAAGCCCGCCCCGCCTGCGTGCTTTGATCCATCGCACCGCGGGGGTCGCGGCGGGCTCCCGGAGACGGGGCCCGGCGCCCGCGGTGGCGGCCGTCCGTCTGTCCCCCAGAAGGGGGCCGCTCCCCCTTTGTGAAATATCCATTAGGAAGGGAAGTTCCACCATGAACTCCACCCCCCAGGTCGAGACCGTCGAGATCTCGGACGCCGAGCTGGACAACGTCTCCGGCGGCCTGTCCGTGAACACCCTGAACACCGTCACCGGCGCCGTGAACGGCGTTGCCCCGGTCTCCGGCGCGGTGAACACGGTCGTCGGCACGGTCGAGGGTGTCACCGGCCTGAACGTGCAGCCGGTCACCGACCTGGTCGCCGGTCTCTGATCGCACCTCGTTGCATCGGAAGTCCCGGAGCCGTCCCTCGGCTCCGGGGCTTGTCGATGCCCTGAAACACCCGCGTCTCTCCCACAGGTGAGGGAAGTCCCGTGCAGTTCCGCCAACAGGCCCTCGCCAAGCTCCAGTCGCCCGAAGAGCTGGACCTTCCGGTGCGGCTGGCCCGTCCCCAGGGCTGGCTCGCCCTGGGCGTCACCGTCGTCGTCATGGCGGCGGCCGCCGTCTGGGCGGTGACCGGCTCGGTCACCTCCACGGTGAGCGCACCGGCCATCCTCACGCACGGGCAGGGCAGTTATCTGCTGCAGAGCCCGGTGTCCGGCCAGGTCACGGCCGTCCTCGCCCAGCAGGGCGAGCGGCTGCCCGCGAACGCGCCGGTCCTCAAGGTCCGTACGGCACAGGGCGACTCGGTGGTCCGCACCGTCGCCGCGGGCCGGGTCACCACGCTCGCCGCCACCATCGGGCAGATCATCCAGACCGGCACCAACGTCGCCGCCGTGGAGAAGGTCGCCCACGCCTCCGACCCGCTGTACGCGACCGTGTACGTGCCCGCCGAGAATGCCGCCGCCATCCCGGCGCACGCCTCCGTGGACCTCACCGTCTCCTCGGTGCCGACCCAGACCTACGGCGTGCTGCGCGGCCATGTGATGTCGGTGGACCGCACCGCGCAGTCCGCCCAGTCGATCTCCGCGTTCCTCGGCGACAGCCAGCTCGGGCAGCAGTTCACCGGCAACGGCCGCCCGGTGGCCGTACTGGTCGCACTCGACAGGTCGCCGGCCACCCAGAGCGGCTACCGCTGGTCCACCAGCGACGGTCCGCCGTTCCGGCTCGACTCCATGACGCTCGCCTCCGGCTCGATCAGGCTGGCCGACCAGCACCCCGTGGATTGGCTGCTCCCGTGACCGTATCGACCGAAGGCCCCCGGGCCACCCACGGCCGCAGACGCGCCGCCCCCGCCAAGCGGCCGGTCCCCAAGCCCCGCGGCGGCACCGTCCGCACGCCCACCGTGCTCCAGATGGAGGCCGTCGAGTGCGGCGCCGCCTCCCTCGCCATGGTCCTCGGCCACTACGGCCGGCACGTCCCGCTGGAGGAGCTGCGCATCGCCTGCGGCGTCTCCCGCGACGGCTCGCGCGCCTCCAACCTGCTGAAGGCGGCCCGCAGTTACGGCCTGACGGCCAAGGGCATGCAGATGGACCTGGCCGCCCTCGCCGAGGTGCAGGCACCGGCCGTCCTGTTCTGGGAGTTCAACCACTACGTCGTCTACGACGGCATGGGCCGCCGCTTCGGCCGGCGCGGCGTGTACATCAACGACCCCGCCAAGGGCCGCCGTTTCGTGCCTATGGAGGAGTTCGACGGCAGCTTCACCGGTGTGGTGCTGGTGATGGAGCCGGGCGACGGCTTCACCAAGGGCGGGCGCCGCCCCGGCGTCCTCGGCGCGATGCCGGCCCGGCTGCGCGGCACCGCCGGCACCCTGCCCGCCGCCGTCCTGGCCAGCCTGCTGCTGGTCGCGGTCGGCGCCGCCGTGCCCGCGCTCAGCCGCACCTACATCGACACGTTCCTCATCGGCGGCCGGACCTCCCTGCTGGGCGTACTGTTCGCCTCGATGGGCACCTGTGTCCTGCTCACCCTGGTGCTGACCTGGCTCCAGCAGGCCAACCTGCTGCACGGCCGGATCATCTCCTCCACCCTCTCCAGCGCCCGCTTCCTGCGCCATCTGCTGCGGCTGCCGGTGACGTTCTTCGCCCAGCGCTCCCCCGCCGACCTGGTGCAGCGCCTGCAGTCCAACGACCAGGTCGCCGAGACCCTGGCCCGCGACCTCGCGGCGGCCGGCGTGGACGCGATCGTCGTCGTCCTGTACGCCGTCCTGCTCTACACCTACGATCCGCAGCTGACGTTCCTCGGCATCGGCGTGGCCCTGCTCAACGTGGTCGCCATGCGGCTGGTCGTACGGCTGCGCGCGACCCGCACGGCGAAGCTGCGCGCGGACACGGCACGGCTGACGAACACGTCGTACACCGGACTTCAGCTGATCGAGACGATGAAGGCGACCGGCGGCGAGGACGGCTACTTCCGCAAGTGGGCCGGGCAGCACGCCACCACCCTGGAGGAGCAGCAGCGGCTCGGGGTGCCGAGCGCCTGGCTGGGTGTGGTCGCGCCGACGCTTGCCACCTTCAACAGCGCGCTGATCCTGTGGATCGGTGGCCTGCGGGCGGTCGAGGGGCACATCTCGGTGGGTCTGCTGGTCGCCTTCCAGGCGCTGGTGACCCGCTTCACCGCTCCCCTCACGCGGCTGAACGGGGTCGCGGGCCGCATCCAGGACTTCGCCGCCGACGTGGCCCGGCTGAAGGACGTGGAGAACTTCCAGGCCGACCCGCTCTACGCCCGTCCGGGCGGCGCCGACTCCACGCGCCGGCTGCACGGGCACGTCGAGCTGGAGAACGTCACCTTCGGCTACAGCCCGCTGGACAAACCGCTGCTGAGCGGCTTCGACCTGACCGTGGGCCCGGGTCAGCAGGTGGCGCTGGTCGGCGGCTCCGGCAGCGGCAAGTCCACGGTGTCCCGGCTGATCTCGGGCCTGTACGCGCCGTGGGACGGGGTGATCCGCATCGACGGCCGGCGCCTGGAGGACATCCCGCGCGGCGCGCTCGCCGCCTCCGTCTCCTTCGTCGACCAGGACGTGTTCCTCTTCGAGGGCTCGGTCCGCGACAACGTGGCGCTGTGGGACCCGTCGATCCCGGACGAGGCCGTGGTGGAGGCGCTGAAGGACGCCGCGCTGTACGACGTGGTGATGCGCCGGCCGGGCGGCATCCACAGCACGGTCGAGCAGGACGGCCACAACTTCTCCGGCGGCCAGCGCCAACGGCTCGAGATCGCCCGGGCCCTGGTCCGCAGGCCGAGCATCCTCGTCCTGGACGAGGTGACCAGCGCGCTGGACGCGGAGACCGAGCTGGTCGTGATGGACAACCTGCGCCGGCGCGGCTGCGCCTGCGTGGTGATCGCGCACCGGCTGAGCACGGTCCGCGACAGCGACGAGATCGTGGTGCTGCAGCACGGCACGGTCGTGGAGCGCGGGCGGCACGAGGAGCTGGTGGCGCGCGGTGGCGCGTACGCCGCGCTGGTCAGGGAGCGGTGAGATGACGACCGTCGGCGAAGGTGACCTCGTTCTGGGCGCGCTCGGCTCCCTGGGCTCGCGCATCGACTGCGCCGGTTTCAACCGGCTGGACCTGGAAGGCCCGCAGGTGCTGTGGCTGGTCACGGCCGGCGCCCTGGACCTGTTCGCGGTGGACGCGGCCCAGCAGGGCCACTGGCACCACCTGGGCCGGCTGGAGGCGGGCGCGCTGCTGCTCGGCCCGGTCGCGGGCCCCCAGCACACCCTGGTGGCGCGCCCGGTGCGGGACTGTGTGGTGCACCGCATCAGCCTGCGCGAGCTGTACCAGCCCGCGAACACCCAGACCTGGTCGTACGACGAGTACGGCAACCCCCAGTACGTGCCGCCCGCCACCAGCCCGCTGGAGTACGCGGTCGCGCTCGGCGTCGGCCGCGGCCTGTCCGTGCTGTTCCAGGCGCCGATGGCGGAAGAGCGGGCCGCCACCCCCACCGACGACGACGTGTTCTGGATGCAGGTCCCCCCGGGCAGCGTCCAGTACGGCTCGTTGTACGGCGCGGAGGCCGCCGCCGACCTGCTGATGGACCCGGCGCTGTGGCAGTCGATGGTCGACCAGCAGTACCGGCTGCTGACCGCGCTGGACCGGTGGATCGAGCAGCTTGAGCGCACCCACGAGACCCGTACGGCCGCCGGGATCAAGGCCGGTGAGGCGGTGCGCGCGCAGGCCGACCAGACCCTGCTCGCGTCCATCGGCAAGCGCTCGGCCCGCCGGACGACGGCCGCCGATGCCGACGCCGGGTACGCGGCCTGCAAGCTGGTCGCCGAGGCGGCCGGGATCAAGCTCGCCGAGCCCGCGCAGAGCGGCACCGAGAGCGAACGCCTCGACCCGGTCGAACGGGTGGCGCTCGCCTCCCGGGTGCGTGCCCGGGCCGTACGGCTGCAGGGGCGCTGGTGGCGGGAGAACGTGGGCCCGCTGGTCGGGCACCGGGCGCTGTCGGGCGCGCCGGTCGCGCTGCTGTGGCGGCGCGGCGGGTATGTGGCCGTGCACCCCGGCACCGGGCGTGAGACGCCGGTCGAGAAGGCGAACGCGGAGGAGTTCGAGCCGCGCGCGGTGATGTTCTACCGGCCGCTGCCCGACAAGGCGCTGACGCCGTTCGGTCTGCTGCGGTTCAGCCTGCAGGGCACCCGCGGCGATCTGCTCGGTCTGCTGCTCGCCGGGCTGGTGACGGTGGCGATCGGCGCGCTGGTGCCGGTCGCGACCGGCAAGGTGCTCGGCGAGTACGTGCCCAGGGCGCAGACGGGCCTGATCGTCCAGGTGTGTCTGGCCGTGATGGTGAGCGGGGTGGTCGCGGCGGCGTTCACGCTGCTGGAGAACCTCTCCATCCTGCGCCTGGAGGGCCGGATCGAGGCCGCGCTGCAGCCCGCCGTCTGGGACCGGCTGCTGCGGCTGCCGACCCGGTTCTTCACCCAGCGCTCCACCGGCGAACTCGCCAGCGCCGCCATGGGCATCAGCGCGATCCGCCGGCTGCTGGCGGGCGTCGGGCCGGTGGTCGCGCAGTCGGTGACGGTCGGCGCGATGAACCTGGGCCTGCTGTTCTGGTACAGCCCCTCGATGGCCCTGGCGGCGCTCGGCATGCTCGTCGTCATCGCCGCCGTGTTCCTGGGGCTCGGGCTGTGGCAGGTGCGCTGGCAGCGGAAACTGACGGTGCTCGGCAACAAGCTCAACAACCAGGCCTTCCAGACCCTGCGCGGCCTGCCCAAGCTGCGGGTGGCGGCGGCCGAGAACTACGCCTACGCGGCCTGGGCGCGGGAGTTCGCGCGCAGCCGGGAGCTGCAGCAGAAGGTCGGCCGGATCAAGAACCTCACCACGGTGCTCGGCGGGATCTATCTGCCGGTGTGCACGCTGCTGATGTTCATGCTGCTGGCGGGTCCGGCGAAGGGCGCGATGTCGGCGGCGGACTTCCTCACCTTCAACACCTCGGTGACGATGGTCCTGACCTCGGTCACCCAGCTGACCGGCTCCTTCGTCTCGGCGGTGGCGGCGCTGCCGCTGTTCGAGGAGATCAAGCCGGTCTTCGAGGCGACCCCCGAGGTGCGCACGTCGAGCACCCGGCCGGGCCCGCTGTCCGGCGCGATCGAGGCCCGCCGGCTGTCCTTCCGGTACGCCGACGACGGCCCGCTCGTCCTGGACGACGTCTCCTTCGCCGTCCGGCCGGGCGAGTTCGTGGCGGTCGTCGGCCCGAGCGGCTGCGGCAAGTCCACGCTGCTCCGGCTTCTCATCGGCTTCGACAAGCCGGTCTCCGGCAGTGTCCTGTACGACGGCCAGGACCTCTCGGCGCTGGACCAGTCGGCCGTGCGCCGCCAGTGCGGGGTCGTGCTGCAGCACGCGCAGCCGTTCACCGGCTCCATCCTGGACGTCATCTGCGGCACCGAGCCGTACACGCCCGAGGAGGCGATGGCGGCGGCCGAGATGGCGGGGCTGGCGGAGGACATCAAGCGGATGCCGATGGGCCTGCACACGATCGTGGGCGCGAGCGGCGCGATCTCCGGCGGTCAGCGGCAGCGGCTGATGATCGCCCAGGCCCTGATCCGGCGCCCGCGGATCCTGTTCTTCGACGAGGCCACCAGCGCGCTGGACAACGACACCCAGCGCATCGTCATCGACAGCACCCGCAAGCTGAACGCCACCCGGATCGTGATCGCTCACCGGTTGTCGACGGTCCTGGACGCCGACCGGGTGATCGTGATGGAGGACGGCAAGGTCGTCCAGCAGGGCGCACCGGCGGAGCTGCTCGCCGACACCGCGGGCCGGCTGCACGAGCTGGTGCGCCGGCAGCTGACGTAGCGTCGGCGGCGAACCGGCCGGGAGCGTTCAGTACTTGCCCCGGCGCGGTTCCCGCTCCTCGTCCCCGCGCTCGTCGTGGTGCGGCGTCCAGTGGTGTTCGGTGAACCAGCGGCCGAACAGGGCGCCGCCGTAGATGACGAACCCGACGCCGATCAGCCAGGACTCGACCACCAGGACGGTGCCGACCGCGCCGTAGCTGAGCGCGTTGGTGACGATGAGCGGGGTGAAGACGAGGTAGGAGAAGGCCCGCAGACCGGCCAGGCCGATCACGGTCGCGAGCGCGCCCGGCAGCAGGGAACGCCAGTGGACCTGGCCGCCCAGCAGGAAACGCTGCCCCCACCAGAAGAAGAGGATGCCGCTCGCCGTGGACAGCGCGATCCGCTGGCCGCCGTGCAGCGCGTTCTTGGTCGCCACCTCCTGGTAGAGGTAGCCGGTGAGCACGATCAGCCAGGTCGCCTGCCGCCAGACCCGGTGCCAGGGGCCGGGGGGCACGCCCCAGATCCGTTCGTAGGCGTTCTGCACGCTGCCGCCGAAGGACACGCCGAAGACGGCCAGCAGGACACCGCCCCAGACGCTGGTGGTGCCGATGACGTTGCGCGGCGGGCTGATGATGTCGGTGAGGGCACGGGCGGACTGGCCGGACAGGCCCATGCCGTCGGTGAGCCATGAGGCGAAGCCGCCCCGCACCAGGGGATCGGCGGCGGCGACCACGATCAGCAGCGGCGCCAGCGTCACCAGCGCCAGGGTGGCGAACCCCATGGCCCGGTGCATCAGCTCCAGCTCACGGCCGTGTTCGAGCAGGGCCCCGGCCCTGAGCCACTCCCAAGCGCGGTGCAGGCCGCGCCGCCACCGCCTCACGGCTCCTCCCGTGCTCCACCCACACGCTCTGCTGAAGCCGATTCATCCACCCCGGCGCGCTCCGGGCAACTCACGCGGACGTCGTGTCGTGCGCCGGCGGTCCGGCGACACGGCGGCGCAGTGACCCGTTTGCGGCGGCGCCCACCGGAGAATCGGACCCCGTGCGTACTCCTGCCGAGGTGCCTTCCGTGGAACCGGACCTGCCGGGCGGCCGGCGGCGACCGCTGATCCTGAGCGCGAGCATGGGCGCGGGTCACGACACCGTGGCCGCCGAACTGGCGCGCCGGGCCGCGGCATGCGGACACGAGCCGCAGGTGGCCGACGTCCTCAGCCTGCTGCCGTACGGCCTGGGCGGCGGGCTGCGCCGCTCCTACCAGGCTTCGGTACGGCACTTCCCGTGGGCGTACGCCGGCGTCTACGGCGCGGTCCTGCGCGACGGCAGGGGGCCGCGCCCCAGCGGGGTGCCGCTGGCCCGGCTCGCCGCCGGCCCGCTGACGGAACTCGTGGAACGGCTGGACGCCGATGTGGTGGTGTCCGTCTTCCATCTGGCCGCTCAGCTCACCGGTCATCTCCGGGCCCGGGGCCGGCTGCGGGTGCCCAGCGCCGTGTTCCTCGTCGACTTCGCCGTGCACCGGCAGTGGCTCCATCCCGGCAACGACCGGTACCTGTGCCTCACGGACGGGGCCGCGGCCGAGGTGCGCCGGGCCCTGGGCAGGCCCGCCGTGACGACCGGCCCGGCGGTTGCGCCCGGGTTCCACGGGACCGCCCCCGGGGCGGCGCGGTGGCGGGAGCGCTTCGCCGGGCGGGCGCCCGGCCGGCCGGCGGTCCTGCTCTCCGCCGGTGCCTGGGGCGCGGCGTACCGCCCGGACGCCACCGCCCGCCTGCTGACGGGGGCCGGCTTTCTGCCGGTGGTGCTGTGCGGGCGCAACGCGCGGCTGCGGGCGCGGGTGGCCCGGGTGCCGGGGGTGCTCGCCCTGGACTGGGTGGACGACATGCCCGGACTGCTGGCCGCCGCGTACGCCCTGGTGGACAACGCGGCCGGCCAGACCGCCGTGCAGGCCCTGGCCACCGGGCTGCCCGTGATCGGCTACCGCCCGCTGCCCGGCCACGGGGTGGCCGGGGTCCGCCGGATGGCCGACCTCGGCGTGTCCCAACTAGCCCCGGACGGACCCGCGTTGCTGACGGCCCTCGGCCGGCTCACGGAAGGCGGCCCGGTACGAACGGAACGGGCGGCACGGGGACGGGCACTGTTCCGCAGTGATCCGATGGCGCACGTGGTGGGCTTGTGACACGGGACGCAGGGCGCGCGGCGCGGTGCCGGGGGCGCAGGGCGCAGTGACGCGGGCGCCGGACCCCGACGCCCCGGCAACAACCACGCGGGCCCCCGGCCCAGCCACGGGCCCGACCACCGCATGCCAAGCACTCAGCGACGCACAACCCGACGCCCCAACAACCCCCCGCCCCCAGCCCAGCCACCGCACGTCAAGTACTCGGCGACGCAGAGCTCGACGCCCCAGGAGCTCCCCGGGCCCCTGCTCAGCCGCGCGTCGGACCGTCGCTCGTTCTGTGCTCAGCGAAACGCCCCGTGGTCGCGCAACGGGCCGACCGAGAGGCCGGCCTCTCGGCAGTCCGCCACCAGGGCGGGCAGGGCGCCGAGGGCCGCGCGCCAGCAGCCGGGGGCCCCGAGCCGGTCGGAGTCGTGCAGCAGGACGGTGCCGCCGCCGCGCAGGTCCGCCGCGACCAGGGCCCGCACGGACGCCGGGGTGGCCTCGGCCGTCCAGTCCTTGCCCCACGCCGACCACAGCACCGGCCGCAGCCCGGCCCGCCGGGCGGCCAGCCAGCGTCCGGAGGTGAGGATCCCGTACGGCGGCCGGTACCACTGCGGCCGGTGGCCACAGACGTCGTACAGCGCGTGGACGGTGCGGGCGACCTGCTCGGCGTCCCGGGCGGGCGCGGGGCGCCAGGGACGGTCGTGCGTCCAGCCGTGCACGGCCAGTTCGTGTCCGCGCCGGGCGGTCTCCCGGACCAGCGCGGGATGGCGCACCACCTTCGCGCCGAGCACGAAGAACGTCGCCCGGACGCCGAGGTCGTCCAGCGCGTCGAGGAAGTGCGGCGTCGACTGCGGGTCCGGGCCGTCGTCGAAGGTCAGCGCGACGTGCCGGCGGCGGCCGGTGCCGGCGAGCCGCGGGAACAGCAGCAGCCGCACCCCGGGGAGCCAGGTGGCCGCCGGTCCGATGTGCACGGCGGCGACGGCGGTCGGCAGCAGCACGGCCGCGGTCCGCCATGAACGGCCGGACATGCCGGAGATCCCGGGGATCCCGGAGAGAAGCGACATCACTCACCCGCCTTCCGTACGTGTCCTCACCCGTGTGTCCGGTGCATACGCCCCCCGCTCCCCTTCCCGTTCCGCGACCGCGCGTCCCACTCCCGTCCGACGGCCGGTGCCCGGGCCAGTCCGATGCTGCCCGCCCCGATCAGCACGATGCCGAGCGCCTCCGGCAGCATCCGCCACCCGAGATGGACGGCCTCGGCGAACAGCGCCCAGCCGAGGACGACGCTGGTGAGCGCGTCGCCGAGGGTGAGGGCGGGCTGGGAGGCCGTGAGGGATCCGGCGCCCAGCGCGCTCTGCAGCAGCAGGAAGGCGACGAGTCCGGCGCCGGCCGTGGCGTAGGGCGACCAGTGGGTGAACATCGCCGCGGGCCCGTGTGCGAGCCACCCCACGGCTTCCTTCAGCAGCGCGGCGGTGGTGGCGAAGCACACGGCCGAGGCGAGGCCGAACAGCGCGGCCCGGGGCGCGCCCTCCGCCGGGCGGGCGGCGGCCACGAGCAGCACGACCAGGCCGAGCGCCCCACCGCCGCCCAGCAGCCAGGCGCCGGGCGGCGCGGTCGGCCGGCCCGCGCCCGGGGCGGCCGCCAGCAGGAACACGGCCAGTCCGGCGGCGAGGGCGACGAAGGCGAGCCAGGTCCACAGTCCGGGGCGGCGCCGGAAGACGACACCACCCACCAGCAGGGTGAACAGCAGCTCGGTGGCGAGCAGCGGCTGGACCAGCGCCAGGCTGCCCACCGCCAGTGCCCCGGCCTGCAGCAGCCCCGCGACCGCCAGCAGCGAGGCGCCCGCGAGCCAGTAAGGGCGCCGCAGCAGCCGGCCGAACCGGCGCACGGCCGACCGCACTCCGCCTACGCCACCCTCGTCGTACGGCTCCTGAACGGCGGCTCGGCGCTGCAGCACGGACGCGGACGCGTTGGCCAGGGCCGCGAGCAGCGCGAGCAGCACCGTGACGCCGATCATGGCCGTTCACCCGAAGCGGTCGGCGAGCCGCCGGTAGAGCCCGGGCGCGACGCCGCGCACCAGGGCCGGATACCGCAGCCAGCCGGGGACGTACACCTCGTCCCTGCCGTGCCGGACGGCGGACCGGACGGCGTCCGCCACCCGTTCGGCCGGCACCGGCCGCGGCCATGCCCTGGTGTAGGGGGCGCCCCGGCGGTCGAAGAACGGCGTGTCGACGGCACCGGGGATCACATGGGTCACGCCCACCCCGGTGCGGCGCAGTTCGTAGCGCAGGGCGTCGGCGAAGGCGCCGAGGGCGGCCTTCGCGGCGGAGTACACGGCCTCGCCGCGCACGCCGACGCTGCCCGCGACGGATCCGATGAGCACGATGCGCCCCGAGCCGGCCGCGACCATGTGCGGCAGCAGGGCCCGCACGAGGTGCAGGGTCGCCAGCAGGTCGATGCCCACGATCTCGTCGATCCGCGCATGCGGCATACCGGTGAACTCGCCGGCCCAGCCCACGCCCGCACAGGCCACCAGCAGGTCGAGGCGGCCCGCGTGGTCCAGGACCACGTCGGTGAGCAGACGGCCGGCGCCCGGCCGGGTCAGGTCCGCCGGCACGGCCAGGGCGTCGAGCGGGGCGGCCACCTGCTCCAGGCGGGTGGCGTCGCGTCCGCTCAGCACCAGCCGCCAGCCCCCCTCGGCGGCGAGCCGGCGGGCGACGACGGCACCGATGCCCGAGGAGGCACCCGTCACCAGCGCGGTGCCGCCCCGGTCACCGGCGGATCCGTGGACCGCCTCCGGGGCAGTGGTGGCAACCGGCCCGGCGCGTTTCGACGGTCCTGCGGGGGGCGGGGCGTGGGACATGGTGACGACCTCACTGCGACGTGTGGACACGGGCTCGCGAACGCCGGGGCCGAACCTTCGCGGTGTATCCAGGGCGCCACACACTGAAACACCGCGCACGGTGGAGCCTGGCCGGAGGCGGGAGACAGGTGAACCGGTGGGGTCCGGGTCGACTCCCGGTGTGTCACCGATCACCGGCACCGCGCCGACCTGCTCAGGGCACGGGCTCCACGAAGGCCGCCGTCAGCAGGGCGGAGACTCCTGCGTCGTCGGGCACCCGGACGGGTGAGCGAAGACCTCCGGGCGGTGGTCACCGACCTGGAGCACCGACCGGTTCTCCCCCGGCCGGTGCACCGACCGGTGCGGTCGGTCAGCCCAGGCCCGGCACGGGAGCCCCGGAGGGCACACCGGCGCCGATGTAGGCGTCGTAGAACTCCTTCCAGGGTGCGCTCACCCCCACGTGCGCCCCTTGGAAGCGCTCGCCGTGGGCCTTGGCGTCGAGGGCGGCGAGGCACACCTCCCAGCCGGCGCCGTTGCGGGCGGCGGTGTCGGACTCGCCGAGGACGTCGGTGAGCGTGAACCGGGTGCGCCGGTCGCCGACGGCCTCCAGGTCGAAGTGGAGTTCGTCGCCGCCCCACGCGAAGGCGAGGTGCCGGGGCGGGTCGACGGAGAGCACCCGGCCGGTGGACTCGGGCATGTTCGGGTCGCCGCTGAAGCGGATGGTGCCGCCGGGACGCAGCTCCATCTCGGCCCGGGAGGGGAACCACTGCTGGAGTTCGTCGGGGTCGGTGACGAAGTGCCAGACGCGGTCCACCGGGTGGTCGTAGGTGCGGCTGAACCGGACGGCGGGGCGGCCGTCGTCCAGGGTCAGGTAGGTGCCGGTGAGGTCGACGGGCATGGTGCGTCAGTCCTTCGCTGTGGGGTGTCAGGTGTCGTCCGACGTCTCGTCGAGGCGCCGGCCCAGGGCGGCCAGGCTGGTGTTCCACAGCCGGCGGTAGGGCTCCAGCCAGGCGTCGAGTGCGGCGATCGGTGCCGGGTCGAGGGCGTGGACGCGGCGCTGCGCGTCCTGCCGGACCCGGACCAGACCCGCCTCGCGGAGCACCTTCAGATGCTTGGAGGTGCTCGGCTGGCTCAGTCCGCAGGCCTCGACGATCTCCCCGACGGGCCGGGGGCGCAAGGCATACACGAGAAAAGAAACGTTGCCGTTTCGCTAGGCGTACCGTAAGGTCACTGTGTACGAAACAGTTTCGTTTACGAGCTGTCCGTCTTCCCGTGCCCGGACGACCTGCCCCGGAGTGGTGCCCCATGCCCCAGAAAACCTTGGCCGAAGGCTCCCGAGCGGGGGCCGCCGCGATCGAACACGGTGCCGCGGCCTCACCGAAGCGGTGGTGGATCCTCGCGGTCATCGCCGTCGCCCAGCTGATGGTGGTCCTCGACGCCACGATCGTGAACATCGCCCTGCCGTCCGCCCAGACCGACCTCGGCTTCTCCGACGGCAACCGGCAGTGGATCGTGACGGCGTACGCCCTCGCCTTCGCCTCGCTGCTGCTGCTCGGCGGCCGCATCGCCGACCTGTTCGGCCGCAAGCCCGCCTTCCTCGTCGGCGTCGTCGGCTTCGCCGCGGCCTCCGCGCTCGGCGGCGCCGCGAACGGCTTCACCATGCTGGTCGTCGCCCGCGCCCTGCAGGGCGCCTTCGGCGCGCTGCTCGCGCCCGCCGCGCTGTCCCTGCTCAACACCACGTTCACCGACGCCCGGGAGAGGGCCCGCGCCTTCAGCGTGTACGGCGCGATCGCCGGCGCCGGCGGCGCGGTGGGCCTGCTGCTCGGCGGTGTGCTGACCGATGCGCTGGACTGGCGCTGGACCCTGTACGTGAACGTGGCCATCGCGGTCGTCGCCTTCGCGGGCGGCTGGATCCTGCTGGGCAACCACCGTGACGCGGAGAACGCCAAGCTGGACGTGCCGGGCACGGTCCTGGTGGCCGCCGGACTGTTCTCCCTGGTCTACGGCTTCTCCAACGCCGAGACCCACGACTGGGGTTCGCCGCTGACCTGGGGCTTCCTGCTCGCGGGCGGGGTGCTGCTCGCGGCCTTCGCCGGGTGGCAGACCCGGGCCGCGCACCCGCTGCTGCCGCTGCGCATCCTGCTCGACCGCGACCGCGCGGCCTCCTTCCTCGCGGTGCTGATCACCGGCGCGGGCATGTTCGGCGTGTTCCTGTTCCTGACCTACTACCTCCAGCTCAACCTCGGCTTCAGCCCGACGAAGACCGGTGTGGCGTTCCTGCCGATGGTCGGCGCGCTGATGGTGACGGCCCAGGCGGGCACCACGGTCCTGCTGCCCCGGATCGGCCCGAAGGCGGTCATCCCGCTGGGCTTCGCGGTCGCCACGGCCGGCATGGCCTGGCTGACCGGCATCGGCGTCGGCTCGCACTACCTGAGCGCGGTACTGCCCCAGCTGATCGTGATCGGCGTGGGTCTCGGCCTGGTCATGCCGACGGCCATGCAGCTGGCCACCGGCGGGGTCGCCGCCGAGGACGCGGGCGTGGCCTCCGCGACCGTCAACGCCATGCAGCAGGTGGGCGGTTCGATCGGCACGGCCCTGCTGAACACCCTCGCCGCGAGCGCCGCCACCGACTACCTCTCCGGCCGGGACGCCACCAGCAAGCTGGTGCGGGCGCAGGCGACGATCGAGAGCTACACGACCGCCTTCTGGTGGTCCGCGGGCTTCTTCGCCGTCGGCGCACTGCTCGCCTTCCTGCTCTACCGGCGCGGGGTGCCGCGGCAGGACGCCGAAGCGGCGCCGGTCGTCCACATGTGACGACCGAGTTGACGACCGATGTGACGACCGATGTGACACCTCGCACCACCGAGCCCGAAGGGCCGCCGTCAGCAGGGAGACGGCGGCCCTTCGCCCTGCCATGGTGGGGGGCATGCGCAAGGCGTCGGCGGCGCTCGGCAGCGCCCTGTTCCTCGTCCTCGTCTCCGGCAGCGCGGCCGTGCTGGTGCCGTGGTGGCTGACCGGCGGCTGGCGGGGCGGCCACTGGTGGCTGCCGCTGCGGCTGCTCGGCCTGCTGCCCCTGGCGGCCGGTGCCGTCGTCATTCTGGCGGCCTTCGCCCGGTTCGCCCTGGAGGGGCTCGGCACGCCGGCGCCGGTCGCGCCGCCCGCCCGGCTCGTGGTGAGCGGCCCCTACCGGTACGTGCGCAATCCGATCTACGTCGCGGTGGTCGCCGTACTCGCGGGACAGGGCCTGCTGCTCGCCCGCCCGGTGCTCTTCGCCTACGCCGCGGGCGCCTGGGTGCTGACCTGGGGGTTCGTCCGCTGGTACGAGGAGCCGGGACTGGTGCGGCGGTTCGGCGCCGACTATGAGCGCTACCGGCGTCAGGTGCCCGTCTGGTGTCCCCGGCGCGCTGCCCGGCCGGGTGCTTGAGAACGCCGTCGGCGGGTAACTCAGCTGATCAGGGGCACGGTGGTGGAAGGAGAGGCCATGTCCGGCGAGGAAGACGACGAGAAGGACCGCAAGGAACAGTTCGACGCCGCCCTGCAGGAAGTGCTCCGGGAGGTCGAGGAGGCCGAGAAGCGCGACGAGGACAAGGCCGCCGCCGGCAAGGCCGGGGACGCCGCCACGCCGAACACCGAGGCACAGGAGCAGGCCGAGGAGGACTGAGGAGACCGGACGCGGGACCAGCGGCGCGTTCCCGGGCGGAGGAACCACGTGTGCGTTCCCGCGGCCGCGGCTACCGCCCGTGTGCTCCAGGGACGGGGCGCGGGCGAGGGGGATCGTACGTGCCTGTACGTGCCAGGGACGGGACGACCCCCCGGATACGGCCCCCGAGCAAGGCGACCACCCGTATACGTTCCCGTGGCACGGCGACGACCCACGCGCTCCCGCAGCACGGCAACCGACCATGCGCTCCGGCGCCGCTGGATCCCCTTCGGTCCGCAGGGGCCGCTGCTCGTGGAGGGGCCGGTGGAGGTCGAGTTGGAAGACGGCACCAGGGTGTCGTCGGACCGTTTCCGGGTTGCTCTGTGCACCTGCCGGCGCAGTCGCCGCTGCCGCTGGTGCGACACGAGTCACCGGCGCAAAGCCCAGGACAGCGGTTGAAACGGGCTGTTTTTCGCCGCTCCCCGGGAAAGGCCCCCCACGGGCCCCGCCCGGGGAGCGGCTGTGTGCCCGGAAGCCGGCGGGCGGCCCCACTCCGCCCGTCGGTTCCGGTGCGAGATCGCAGGTACCCCGCTCCAGGGGCCGCACTCCCCGGTTGCGGACCTGTTCCGGCGTATGCGGGGTCCGGCTGCGATCCCGGTCCTAGAAGGCGAAGACGCCGCCGCCCACGGAGTCGCGCACGCACGTGTTGCCGAAGGTGCGCTCGTAGGAGACGCGCTTGCCCTGCCAGACGCCCTGGACGGTGACGACGACCGGGTCGTACAGCATGTTGCACCACACGTCGTCGGCGGGCTTCAGGGCGCCGAAGTCGCCGCCGGTGCCGCGTAGTTCGGCGCAGGCCGCCGCCGCTGCGGGATGGGTGCCGGAGGCCGTGGGCGCGCAGGTCAGGGTGACGGCGCGCTCGGGGGTGGCCGTGGCCGCGTCGCTGCCGTGGCCCGTGGTGAGGACCAGCGCCGAGGGGGCGTAGAGCGACGACGGGGCGGCGCCCGGTGCAGCGACGGCGGCCCCGGTCAGGGATCCGCAAACGGCGGCGGCCGTGAGGCCGATGGCCGCTGCCCGGCGCGCGGTGTTCCGCATTGTGTGCATCCTTCCGCTCGGATAGACGGTGCCGGCTCCGGCCCGGTCTGCGCCGGAGCGGCGAGCGCCACTCTGCCGAGTCCGCCGCCGAAACACACATCGAACCCTCGGGTTTCAGTAACCTTGCGTGTTGAAACAGTGGCGTGAAGTTACGGAAATAATCGGCTCTGACCGCGCAACTGAGCGGTTCTTGATCGCTGAAAGCGGTCACATGGCCGAAAACCACCGGCTCGTTAATCGGCCTGAAACATTCCGGGTTCACTGCGAGTGAAAGCTTTCACGATGCCTTCACGACTCCTTGCGTTCATGAAGGAGGCGACGTAATGCTGATTACATGATTACAGACGAGCAGAAAGAGAAGCTGCGCGGCTGGTTCGCCGGCCGCCTGCCGGACGATCTCTTCGAGGAACCGGCCGAGGTCGCCGCCGACCGCGAGGAGATCACGGTGATCGGCCGCATCCCCGAGCCGCGGTTCGCCGAGGGAGCCTCGGAGGCCGAGCGGGAGACCGCCCGGCGCGCCCGGATCCAGGAGTTCCGCGAGCGGACCCGCGGGGACCGGATGGAGGTGGCCCGGGAGGCCGAGCACCTGTTCGGCCGCAAGGTCTCGTGGGGCGTGGTCTGCGGCCCGGAGCGCGCCCTGTTCACCCATGTGGCCGCGCCGGTCATGACCCGGCTGCGCCAGCCGGAGCGCCAGGTGCTCGACACCCTCATCGCCGCAGGCGTCGCCCGCAGCCGCAGTGACGCCCTCGCCTGGTGCGTGCGCCTGGTCCAGCGTCACACCGAGGACTGGCTGACCGAGCTGCGCGAGTCGCTGGAACACGTCCAGCGGGTGCGGGCGCAGGGACCCGACACGGAGGAGGTGGCCGATTCATCCAATGACGACGGCGAAGATGGATGAATCATCCTCTGGCCCAGGTCCGCGCCGGAGCCCTACCGTCGGCACACCGCTCCGGGCGGCCCTTGCCATGCCGTAACACCCCTGCGGCACAAGGGCCGTCCGGCACCGCCGCGCCACCAAGCGCTCCACCGCCGCGACCTCGCTGGAGCCCTCCGTGACCCCTCAGACCCCCGACTCGCCGACCGCGCCCCCGCCGTCCCTCACCGAGGTCGAACCCTACAGCGTCGAGCGCATCCCCGACGCGGACCGCACCGCGACCCCGCTGGACCTGTTCCGGCTCGCCTTCGGCGGCGCGAACACCTTCTCCACCTGCGTGCTCGGCGCGTTCCCGATCCTGTTCGGGCTCTCCTTCCGCCAGGGACTCGCGGCCACCGTCCTCGGGGTCGTCGTGGGCGCCCTGATCCTGTGCCCGATGGCCGTGTTCGGCCCGGTCAACGGCACCAACAACGCGGTCTCGTCCTCCGCGCACCTCGGCGTGCACGGCAGGGTGGTCGGCTCGTTCCTGTCGCTGCTGACGGCCGTCGCGTTCTTCTCGATCTCGGTGTGGAGCTCCGGGGACGCCCTGGTCGGCGGCGCGCACCGGCTGTTCGGCCTGGAGCGCAGCACGCCGTCGTACGTCGTCGCATACGCCCTGTTCGCCGGGCTGGTGCTCGCGGTGTGCGTCTACGGCTTCCGGTTCATGCTGTTCGTCAACAAGGTCGCCGTGACCTCGGCGACCGCGCTGTTCCTGCTCGGCGCGATCGCCTTCGCCGGTGACTTCGACCCGTCGTACGCCGGTGAGTTCACGGCCTCGGCGGACGCGGCGACTCGGTCGATGTTCTGGCCGTCGTTCATCGGCGCGGCCCTGATCGTGCTGTCCAACCCGGTGTCGTTCGGCGCGTTCCTCGGCGACTGGTCGCGCTACATCCCGGCCGGCACCCCGCGCCGCAAGGTGATCGGGGCCGCGTTCCTCTCCCAGATCGCCACGCTGCTGCCGTTCGTCTTCGGCCTGGCGACCGCGAGCATCATCGCGACGAAGGCGCCGAAGTACGTCGACCCGGCCGCGCCCGACTTCGTGGGCGGGCTGCTGGCGATCTCGCCGAGCTGGTTCTTCCTGCCGGTGTGTCTGCTCGCCCTGATCGGCGGCATGTCGACGGGCACCACCTCGCTGTACGGCACCGGCCTGGACTTCTCCTCGGTGTTCCCGAAGCTGTCCCGCGTGCAGGCGACGCTCCTGGTCGGCGTGGTGTCCATCGCGTTCATCTTCGTCGGCCGGTTCGGCCTGGACCTCGTGCAGTCGATCTCGACGTTCGCCACGATGATCATCACCTGCACCACGCCGTGGATGGTCGTGATGATGCTCGGCTTCTTCACCCGGCGCGGCTGGTACGACCCCGACGCGCTGCAGGTCTTCAACCGCCGTCAGCGCGGCGGCCGTTACTGGTTCGCGCACGGCTGGAACTGGCGCGGCATGACCGCCTGGTGGGTGGCGGCGGTGATCGGCGTGCTGTTCACGAACATCCCGGGCCAGTTCGTCGGCCCGCTCGGCGACCTGGCGGACGGGGTCGACATCAGCCTGCCGCTCTCGCTGGCGGTGGCCGCCGTCCTGTTCCTGACGCTGCTGCGGCTGTTCCCCGAACCCCGGGCGGCGTACGGGCCCGAGGGTGCCCGGCTGGTGCGCACGGTCGAGGTCCCGGTACCTGCGATCACCGGCCCCGGGGCGTCAACGACCGGTCGGGAAGGGGTGGTTGACACACCCGTGCACTAGGTTGTCGGCCATGACTCACTTCGTACTGGTGGCGGGCGCGTGGCTGGGGGCATGGGCGTGGGACGAGGTGGCGCCCGGACTGCGCGCCGCCGGGCACGACGTGCACGCCCTGACGTTGTCCGGACTCGCCGAGAAGAAGGACCTGCCCGCAGGGCAGGAGACGCACGTCCAGGACATCGTGCTGGAGGTCGAGCGGCTGAACCTGCGGGACGTCGTCCTGGTCGGGCACAGCTACTCGGGCGTCCCCGTCGGACAGGCGGCCGAGCGGATCGGTGACCGGCTGCGCCGGGTGGTGTTCGTCGACTCCAACGTGCCGGCGGACGGCGTGTCGTTCCTCGACGGCTTCCCGAGCGACCACATCCGGCAGGCCCTCGCCCAGCACGACGGCGTGTGGCCGCTCCTGCCCGCGGCCGCCTACGCGGACCAGGACCTCACTGACGAGCAGATCGACCGGCTGCTCACCGACGGCACCCCGCACCCTGCCGCCACGCTCACCGAACCGGCCGTGCTGAAGCAGCCGTTGGGCGAGCTGCCGGCGACGTACATCAAGTGCCTGCTGGACGGCCGCACCCCGCTGCCCGCCGTCGCCGAGGCCCTGCAGGGCGGGCGCTGGGAGCTGGTGGAGCTGAACACCGGGCACTGGCCGATGTTCTCCACGCCGGCGGAACTGGTCCGCATCCTGGACGAGGCGGCCACCCGCCACTGAGACTCCCGGCTACCCGCCAGTATCGTCGCTCTGCACGCGTACTCAGCGACGAGAGGCGGGACGGCCGGATGGCGAAGCACTGGGCGGACTTCCAGTACGAGATCTATCTGAACGGGATGACAGGCGCCGTGCCCCGGCTCCCCACCGACCTGACCCGTCTGGAGGAGCTGGCCGAACACCGGCTCGGTCCGGGCCCGGTGGGGTATGTGGCGGGAAGCGCGGGCGACGGGAGCACGGCCCGCGCCAACCGGGCCGCGCTCGCCCGGCGCCGGATCGTGCCGCGCATGCTGCGCGACGTGGCCGAGCGCGATCTGTCCGTCGAGCTGTTCGGCAGGGCACTGCCGGCACCGCTCGCGCTGGCGCCCGTCGGCGTGCTGTCGATCATGCATCCGGACGCCGAGTCCGCCGCCGCCCGGGCCGCCGCCGCGCAGGGGGTGCCGTACACCCTTTCCTCGGCGTCGAGCACGCCGATGGAGCAGGTCGCGGAGGCGATGGGGGACGCCGAGCGGTGGTTCCAGCTGTACTGGGGCAAGGACCGTGAGGTGACGCGGAGCTTCCTCGAGCGGGCGAAGGCCGCCGGGTTCTCGGTGCTCGTCGTCACCCTGGACACCCCGCTGCTGGCGTGGCGGCCGCGCGACCTGGACCAGGCGTATCTGCCGTTCCTGCACGGGGTGGGCACCGCGAACTACTTCACGGACCCGGCGTTCCAGGCCGGGCTCGCGCGGCCCGTCCACGAGGACCCGAACGCGGCGGTGCTGCACTTCCTCTCTCTGTTCGGGGACGCCGGCCACACCTGGCCGGACCTGGCGTTCCTCAGGGAGCACTGGGACGGTCCGATGGTGCTCAAGGGCATCCTGCACCCGGACGACGCCCGGCTCGCCGCCGACGCCGGGGTGGACGGCGTGGTGGTCTCCAACCACGGCGGCCGGCAGGTGGCCGGCTCCCTCGCCGCGGCCGATGCGCTGCCCCGGGTCGCGGACGCGGTCGGCGACCGGCTGACGGTGCTGTTCGACAGCGGGGTGCGCACCGGCGACGACGTGTTCAAGGCCCTCGCCCTCGGCGCACGGGCCGTGCTCCTCGGGCGGCCGTACGTCTACGGGCTCGGGCTGGACGGACAGGCCGGCGTCGAGCATGTCATCCGGTGCGTGCTGGCGGAGTTCGACCTGACACTGGCCCTGTCCGGGCACACCGGCCCGGGGACGGTGACGGCGGCGGACCTGACCGAGGATCCGAGCTGACCTGACGGCCCGGCAGCACTGCAACCCTAGGCGTGCCGCTCCGGCAACGCCGCCGACCGTGCCGGTGGACCGCCCGTACCAGCGATCGACAGCGAGCCCGGGCTCGCCGATTCCTCGTCGGTCACCCAGCGCTGGCCGGACGAGCCGTCGCGGACCTTGACCACGAGGTCGGCGCCCGCGGTGTCGGCGGTCGTGGCGAGGGCGAGCGTCCGGTCCCAGCGGGGCAGCAACTCGCCCTGCGCGGTGAGGTCGTAGCGCACGTCGTCGCCTCGCTTCGCGCCGGCGTCCGCGCAGGTGCCGAGGATCACCACTCCGGCGTCGGCGTGCGAGTCCAGGCACAGCCCCGAGGCGGCCGCGCTGCGCAGGCGCCCGTCGGCCTCGTACGTCCACTGCTGGGTCGGTGCCGAGGAGCAGACGGCGAGGACCGCGCCCGCACCGGCCTGCGGTGTGCCCTTGATGTCCAGGCACAGCTCGGCAGCGGCGTTGCGCAGCCGGGTGGGGCGGCCGGCGGTGGGCAGTCGCGCGGTGCCGGGCGCCGCGCCGGATGCGGGCGGGGACTGGCCGGTGGCGCTGCCGGGGACGGCGCTGGTGGAGGCGACCGGGTCGGTGCCGTCCCCGCCGTCCGGCCACACGCTGATCGCGAGGACGGTGGCGAGCAGCGCCGCCGAGACCACGCCGACCCCGGTGAGCAGGCTCCTGGAGGACCAGGCGGTGCCGGCGATCCGGGCGAGCGGTCCGGGCTCGCCGCCGTGCCGCAGGCCGCGGGACTCCGGGATGCGGGACCGGGGTTCGCCGTCGGCGCGACGCCGGCTGCCGGTCAGGACGGCGCGGGTGAGCAGGCCGGGCCCCTCGCGCCGGTCACTGCCGCGCCGGCGTCCGCCGGAGCGCCGGGAGCCACCGCGGGTGCGGGCGGGTCCGGGGCGGCGGCCGGGACGCGAGTCGAGGTAGCGGCGGGCGCCCCAGCCGAGCACGGCCTCGGCGAGCAGCACGCCCAACGCGGCATCGGTGTGGCCCAGTTGCTCGGCGGCGTGGCGGCAGTGGGAACAGGAGGACAGATGCTCCTGGACGTCGGGCAGCAGGGCGCCGCCACGGCGGATCGGAACGTCGAGCAGACGGTTGTAGTAGCGGCATTCCTTGCCTGGTGCGAGTTCCCGGTGGGCGCGTACCAGGCCCTCCCGGAATGTGTCGCGCGCCTGTTCCAGCGCGACCGCCGCACTCTCGATGTCCAGGCCGAGCAGTCCGGCGGGAACGGTTATCGGCTCCGCCTCGACCTCGATGTGCCAGAGCAGTGCCTGCTCCAGCCGGGGAAGGGCGTGAAATGAGCGGTCGGACAGGGCGCGGTTTTCCGGTATCAGGGTCTTCGCGGCGCGCATACCGCGGCCGCCGGCGGGTTTCCCGAGACCAGGCAGTACGGCGGTGATCCGGTCGGTGCCGGACCAGTTGACGACCGTGTCCCGGACCGCCACGAGCAGCCGGGGCCGCAGCGCCTCCGCGGGTTCGCCGAGCGCGAGCCGGCCGAGGACCTGGTGGAAGGCGGTGGCGGTGACCATGTGGGCGAGCGGCCCGGTCAGGGCCAGGCAGACGACCGCGTAGTCGTGCGCGGGCTGCCAGTGCCGGGCCATCAGCAGGGCGGCGGACCGGGAGGCCTCCGCGTCGGAGCCGGCCCGCAGCGGACCGGCGAGCGACTCGTCGGATTCTCCGGGGTCGCCGCCCGGCGGATAGGGAGGACGAGGGGGGTGGGGGGTGGGCACTGAGCGGGTTCCTTTGGTGCGACGTGCGTTGATGCGTACCTCTGCGACGCGCCGGGGAAGGAATTGGTCGGCCCTCGGCCGGTGAAGTTCTGCAACTGCCGGAAGAGCCCCGGATTTTACCCCCGCACGGTCGTTTCAACCCTTGCACAACTTCCACACGAGCAACAAGGCGCCCGCACAACCTCGCCGACCTTGAAAGAAAGTCAGGAAACACCTTCGGTATTTCACACGCCCCGTGTGAAGCACGCGCACACAACCGCCGGGCCGCGCACGCTTCCGAGGCATGCGGCCCGGTAGTGGACTGGGGCACGCGCGAAACCGGCCGCCGGTCCCGTTCCTCCCGCCCCCGGCCGGCGGCCCCGCCCACCCTGCCCCGGCCGGCGGCCCCGGCGGCTTCCCCCGCCGGCCGGAGCGGGACGCACCCCGCGGGATCCGCTCAGATCTGCCAGGAGCGCAACCGGTCCGCCGCGCCGTACACGTCGGTCTTGCCGGAGATCAGATCGCGGGCGAGGTCGACGAGGGCGCCGTAGGGCGGGTCGATGCCGACGCCGCTGACGAACATGTAGGCCACGGCGGTCGCGCAGGCGAAGCGGGCGTTGGCCGCGGGCAGCGGCTTGAGCACGGCGAGGGTGTGCAGCAGGGCGGCGGCCCGCCAGGCGGGGTCGGAGTCCACGCCAAGCCGGGGCGGATCGACGCGGTGCCGGGCGACGGCGGCGACCAGGGCGGAGAAGTCGTCGACCGCGGGCTGGTCGGGCAGGACCTCCTCGTGGCGCTGGAGCAGCCAGGGGACGTCGATGTGGATGACGGAGGGCATGCGTCAGGCTGCCTCGTCCTTCGCGGGGGACTCGTCGTCGGGAAAGGCCGCCGCGAACTCCTCCGCGTGCGCGGCGAAGAACTGCCGGAAGGCCGCGGCGCCCTCCTGCAGGGCGCGGTGCCGGGCTATGTCGGCGGCCGCGGCCTCGCGTACGAGGGCCTTCATCGACGTACCGCGCTCCTTGGCGATCTGCCGCAGGTCCTCGAGTTCCCGATCGCTGAACTCCACGTTGAGAGCTGGCATGCCCCTCACGGTACCGCGCGGGTACTTACCCGTAAATACCTGCAGGTCAGACGCCCTCTGGGACGGTACCCGACGGGTCCGAGGGCCATGTCCGCTTCCCGCCGGTCACGGGGCGCGGGAGGCAGCAGACTCGGCAGCACGGAGAGAAGCCTGAAGCGGAACCACAGGAGCCCTGCCATGAGTACACGCACCGTCCACACCGTCCACCCGAGCCCGCTGGGCGACCTGCTGCTGACGGGCTTGGTCTCACCGGCCGGCCTGACGCTCGGCTCGCTCGGCATGCCGGGGCAGCGCGGCGCGCCCGCCGTCCGCGCCGAGGACCGCGACGACGGTCCGTTCGCCGAGGCGCACCGGCAGTTGGACGCCTACTTCGCGGGCCGCCGTACCCGTTTCGAGCTGCCGCTCGCCGTCGCCGGCACCCCGTTCCAGCGGGCCGTGTGGCAGGCCGTCGAGGACGTCCCCTGTGGCACGACCACCACGTACGGCGAGTTGGCCGCCCGGCTGGGTGTGCCGCGCGCCGAACTGCGCGCGGTCGGCCGGGCGCTCGGCGCCAACCCCCTCCTGATCGTCCGCCCCTGCCACCGGGTGATCGGCGCGGACGGCTCGATGCGCGGGTACGCGGCCGGCGTCGAGCGCAAGCTGTGGCTGCTCACACACGAGGGCGCGCTGCAGCCGACCCTGGTGTGAAGGAGGCGGTCATCACGCTCACCCCGGCCGAGGCCCGCCGCCGGGTGGCCCGCACGGACTGGGCCGCGGTGGCGGCCGAGCTGGACGAGCACGGCAACGCGCCCACCGGCCCGCTGCTCTCGCCGGCCGGGTGTCCGGGGAAGGCGCCGGCCCCGGCGAGGCGGGCAGCCCCGGCGAGGCCGGCGCGAAGTGTGTGTACGCCGTCTACGACCCGGTCTCCGGACACTGCACGGTGGCCCGCGCCGGGCATCCGCCGCCGGTGGTCCTGCGGCCGGGCGTCGCGCCCCGGGCACTGGACGTGCCCGCCGGTCCCCCGCTGGGTCTGGGCGGGCTGCCCTTCGAGTCGGAGCTGGTGGTCAGCGAACTGGTCACCAACGCCATCCGGTACGGCTCGCACCCCATCCGGCTGCGGCTGATCCACGGCGCGGCCACGCTGATCTGCGAGGTCTCCGACACCAGCCACACCGCCCCGCACCTGCGCCGGGTCAAGATCTTCGACGAGGGCGGCCGGGGCCTGCTGCTGGTCGCCCAGCTCACCCAGCGCTGGGGCAGCAGGCACGCCCCGGAGGGCAAGACGATCTGGGCGGAACTGTCGCTGTTCGAGGCGGACCAGACGGACCAGGCGGGGCAGTAGGACTCAGGAGCCCGCGAGCCACGGCCGTACCTGTTTGCGGGCCTCGTGCAGGCGGGATTTCAGGGTGCCGAGCGGGATGCCCACCCGCTCGGCGACCTCCGCGTAGTCCAGTTGGCAGATGTCGCGGTAGACCAGCGGTGCCACCAGGTGCGGATGCGTCCGCTCCAGCCGGTCCAGCGCCTCCAGGAGGTCCACCCGGGAACCGGCGATGACGCTGGTGGTGCGCGGGTCGACGGCGTACGAGGGCTCGATGGCGGCCGGCTGCTCGGCGGCCCGCCGCTTCAGCTCGCGGTACTTCTGCCGGCAGCAGTTGGCGACCACGGTGTACAGCCAGGTGCTGAACCGGCTGCGCCCCTCGAAGCGGGAGATGTGCCGGGCCACCTGGAGCAGCACGTCCTGCGCGGCCTCCTCGGCGTCCTCCCGGCACGGCAGGAAGCGCCCGCAGCGGCGCAGGACCTCCGGCCGGATCTCGGTGAGCAGCCGATCCAGGGCCGCGCTGTCGCCGGCGGCGGCCCGCCGGGCGAGGTCTTCCATCGGCGCCTGGTCCTGCACCGGGGTCCCCCTTCGAGTCGATCTCAGGCCAGGCATGATAGTCGTATGCAATCGCTTGGGCGGATCGGCCGCTACCGCCTCGAACGGCCGCTGGGCACCGGCGCCTTCGCCACGGTCTGGCTCGCCCATGACGACGAGCTCCAGGCGCCGGTCGCGCTGAAGGTCCTCGCCGAGAACTGGGCGCACCGGCTCGACATCAGGGACCGCTTCCTGTCCGAGGCCCGGCTGCTGCGCCGGGCCGGCTCCAACCGTGTGGTGCAGGTCTACGACATCGGTGAACTCCCCGACGGCAGGCCGTACTTCGTGATGGAGTACGCCGACGGCGGCACGCTCGCCGACCTGCTGGCGGGCGGGCCGCTGCCGGTGGGGCACGCGCTCGCGCTCACGGCCGAGGCCGCGCGGGCCGCCGCCGCACTGCACGAGGCGGGGATCGTGCACCGGGACATCAAGCCGACCAACGTGCTGCTGCACACGGCCCCGGACGGCACCCGGCGGGTGCTGCTGGCCGATCTGGGGCTCGCCAAGAGCCTCGCGCAGGCCTCGGTGCTCACGCTGGCCGCGGGCTCGGCCGGCTATCAGCCGCCCGAGCAGGCCGAGCCCGGCGAGGGCATCGACGAGCGGGCCGACGTCTACAGCCTGGGCGCGGTCGGCTACGAGCTGGTCACCGGCACCGTGCCGGGTCCTCCGGGACGGGTCGTACCGCCCCGGCGGCTGCGGCCGGACCTCGGCGAGGCCGTGGAGCGGGCGCTGCTGCGCGCGCTGGAGCCGGACCGGACGCGCCGCTGGCCCGGCGCGCAGGTGTTCGCGGACGAGCTGGACCGGCTGGCGGCGGGGCCGCCCGCGCCGCGGCCCCTCCGGCGGCTGGACGGGGTGCGCGGCCGGCTGAACACGGTGACGCTGACCGTGGCCGCCGTCCTCACCGCGGTGGCGGCCGCGGGCGCGGTGACCCTGGCGCTCCACCCGGGCGGCTCCTCGGACCAGGTGCGGGTCTCGGACTCGACCGGGCGGCTGTCCGTCACGGTGCCGGCGGGCTTCGGCCGCCAGCTGCGCGACTCCGGCTGGGATCCGGGCGCGCTGGGGCTCGGCAAGGGGCACGAACCGGGGCTGGTGGTGGCCGACGAGCTGGCCCGGTGGCCCGATCTGGGCACGGCGGTGGACGGCGTGTTCGTCGGGGTGAGCGAGCACGGCGATGTCACCGCGAAGGTGAAGGCCCTCACCCACACGGGCTGCCGCTACTCCGGCAGCCGCACCTTCGCCGACGCCGACTGGCGGGGCCTGGTGCGGGCCTGGAGCGGCTGCCCGGACGGCGGCTCGGTCACGGAGTCCGCTCTGGTCCCGGCGGGCGGCGCCGGGCAGCCCCAGGTGTATGTGCAGGTGCGCCAGCGGGGCGCCGGGGACGCGACCGAGGGGATACTCCGTTCGCTGAGCGTGACCTGACGGGCGCCTGCCGGCGGTCACAGCGGGGAAAAGAATCCTGTGTGTGCCGAACTTTTCCGGTGCCGCACGCATCGGAGTGTGGTGACGGCGCACCCGGCGCCTTCAGGCACGCGGTCCCGCGCGTGCCCTGACCATCCAGGAGTGTTGAGCGACATGGTGAACGCACCCCGGTCCGCGCGGCACGGGGCCCTGCTCGTGGGCACGGTCGCCGTGCTGGGCCTCCTGACCGCCTGCGGCAACGGCAAGGACGTCCACAGCAACCCACCGGTCACGGCCTCCGGTACGGCGGCACCGGCGACGGGCACCACGAAGAGCCCGACGTCCGCCATCTCCGCCCCGGCCGCCACGTCCACCGGTGCCGCCCCGTCCAAGGCGGCCTCCTCCGCGAGTGGCGGCGGTACGACCGCGGCCGCGGCGAGCTCCCGCTGCCACACCTCCGAGCTGAGCGCCTCGGTGGGCCGCAACGACCCGGGCGCCGGCCAGGAGAACTTCCCGGTCGTCCTCACCAACAGGTCCGGCCGGACCTGCACGGTGCGCGGCTATCCGGGCGCGGCGTTCGAGAGTGCCTCCGGCAGCCAGCTCGGTCCGGACCCCAAGCGTGAGTCGGGCTCCCCCTCGACGATCACCCTCAGGCCCGGGCAGAGCGCCTGGGCCGGGCTGACTTTCTCCAATCCCGGCATCAGCGGCGCCACGACGGCCACCCCGGCCGCGCTGCTGGTGACGCCGCCGGACGAGCGCGACTCGCTGAAGGTGACGTGGACGGGCGGAGCGGTGCCCGTCTCCGGCAACTCCTCGTCCGTCTTCCTGTCAGTGTTCAGCCCCGGCACGGCTCCCTGACTGTCCCGTACACCCCCCGTACGCCCCCGAGACCCCCGCTGCCCACTCCCCGGGTGGCGGGGTCCGTCATGCTCGCGCCACAAGTGTCACAGGACGGCAACAGGCGCCGTGGGCCGCGATCTTCTCCGCGACCCGTGTCATCGAACCCGTCGACCCACACCGGCGAGCAGGCCCCGCAGGGGCCGTGACAAGGAAATCGGGGAGCAGGATGAGCGGGATCTCACGCAGGCGGTTGCTGACGGCGGGGGCGGCGGCGGGCGCCCTGGGCACGCTGGCCGCGTGCTCCTCCGGCACCGGCCTGTTGGACGGCGGCCCGGGGGACGGCAAGGGCACCGCGCAGGCCCGGCCGGTGAAGCCGATCGGCGACGGCTCCACGGCCGACACCGGGGCCCAGCCGCACCAGCCGGCGCCCGAGCGGCTGAAGCCGGGTCAGAAGCCCCCGCAGTTCGTCGTCTTCTCCTGGGACGGCGCGGGCGAGCTGAGCAACCAGCTGTTCTCGCGGTTCCGCAAGGTCGCCGCCGACCACGGCGCCAAGATGACGTTCTTCCTCAGCGGCATCTACACGCTGCCCGAGTCCAAGAAGCACCTGTACCGTCCGCCGCAGCACCCGGTCGGCGCCTCCGCCATCGGCTATCTCGCCGACCGGCACATCCACGCCACCCTCCAGCAGGTCCGCGCAGCCTGGCTGGAGGGCCATGAGATAGGCACGCACTTCAACGGGCACTTCTGCGGCGCGGACGGCGTCCGCAACTGGTCCCCGGCCGAGTGGCGCAGCGAGATAGACCAGGCCAAGAGCTTTGTGAAGCAGTGGAAGACCAACACCGGCTTCACCGACCTCGAACCGCTGCCCTTCGACTACGACAAGGAGCTGATCGGCGGCCGCACCCCCTGTCTGGAGGGCCAGTCCAACCTGCTGCCCACAGCGGCGGCCCTCGGCTGGAAGTACGACGCCAGCTCCCCCGGCGGGCTCCAGATCTGGCCGCACAAGGTGCAGGGCGGGAAGATCTGGGACTTCCCGCTGCAGTCCATACCCTTCCCCGGGCACTCCTTCCAGGTGCTGTCGATGGACTACAACATGATGTTCAACCAGTCCGGTGGCAACCCCAACGGTGACCGAGCCCAGTACGACGCCTGGCGCACCCAGGCCCGGGATGCCTATGTCGCCGGCTTCCAGCGCGCCTACACGACCAACCGCGCCCCCTTCTTCATCGGCAATCACTTCGAGCGCTGGAACGGTGGCATCTACATGGACGCCGTCGAGGAGGCGATCGGGAAGATGGCCGCGTACGGCGACGACGTGCGGTTCGTGTCGTTCAAGCAGCTCGTGGCCTGGCTGGAGGCGCAGGACCCGGCGGTGCTGCGCAAGTTGCGCACGCTGGTGCCGGGAGCGTACCCGACGGGCGGCTGGGCGGAGTTCCTGGGCGCGGCGGGCAGCACGGCGTCGTAGCCCGCCTGCGTGGACGCGGTGCGCAGCACTGCGTGCGCGAGCAACGGTCGGTCCGGGTCGCGCGGGAGGTGGTGGGGGTGCGATCCCGCCGCCCTCGCCGCACCACCCCTGAGTTCAGCGCCGGTGCCATCCGCCGCCGTAGCCCCCACCTCCGTAGCCTCCTCCGCCGTCGTATCCGCCGCCCCGTCCGCAGTAGTACGGATGCGCCGAGCAGGGGTCCGACGGGGCGGACGGCGTGGGCGCCGGACCGGACTTCGGGTCCGTGGGGCTCGGGGTGGGCGATGCGGTGCTCCTGGTCGGGGCGGGCTCGGGGCTTGTCGGATGCGGGGTGGTGGTCGGCGACGGGGAGTGTTCGCTGTCCCAGTTGACGTTCTGCATCTGCAGATCGGGTTTGGCGGTGTCGAGGGTCCACCGCTGGGCGGCGCCGGGGGCACGGTTCTTGAGGACCAGGGCACCGGAGCCGTCCGTGGCGGCCGGGGTGAGGGCCAGGTCCTGGTTCCAGCGGGGTATCAGGGCGCCCTGGAGGGTGAAGTCGTAGCGGATGTTCCTGGCGGCGTCGCCGGTGGCCGTGCACGGGGCGAGGCGGACCGAGTAGCCGAGGTGGGAGTCCAGGCACAGGCCCGGCGCGGCGGAGTTGCGCAGCAGCCCGTCGGTCTCGTACGTCCACTGCTGGCTCGGGATCGCGGAGCAGGGCGCGAGTTCGGTCTCGGCGCCCTTGACGGCCTTCTTGCCCACGACGCCGACGCACAGTCCGGAGGCGAGGTTGTGCAGTCGGCCGTACAGGGTGCCCTGTCCCGCCGCGTGCGCCCCGGCCCAGGAGGCGCCGGGACTCGGCGCGTCCCTGCCGGGCGCCGGGGAGGAGTGGCCGGCCGGGGCCGGTCCGTCATCGGACCCGAGCACCGACCACAACACCAGGGGCAGCACGACCAGCCCGCTGACGGTGACGACGGCCAGGGCCAGATGGCGCCGCCGGACCCGGCGCGCACGGGCGGCACGATGCGCCGACCGCCCGGAGGTGGCGGTGCCCCCGGGGCTGCCGCCCGGCGCACCGGCGGCGGACGAGCCCGCCGGGGAGGCGAAGGCAGGGGCGGACGGGGAACCGGCGGCGGACGCGGGGGCAGCGGCATCGGCTGAAGCGAAGGCGGAGGTTGATGCATCGGCGGCGGAGGCAGCACCGGCGAAGTCGGCGGAGGCGGACGTGGCGGCCGCAGCAGCCGGAGTGGACCCGGCGGAGGCGGACGCGTCGGCGTCGGCTGCGGAGACGCGGCGGTGCACGGCTCGGGCGGTGCCGCCCCGACGCCTGCCGCCGATGGAACCACCGCGGCTGTCCCCGGGGGAACCGTCCCGACGCGGGGACTCGGCGAAGCCGGTCCACCCCGCGGACTCGGCGGAACCGCTCCGGTGTGGTGGCTCGGTGGGCAGGAGGGGCTCGCCGGACGGGGGCGCGACGGTCTGGGGGTGGGGGGCCGGTTCGGGCGGCTCCTCGGCGCGGGTCGCCCGGGAGTCCACGTAGGCGTGGGCGCCCCAGCCGAGGACCCCTTCGGCGAGGGCGAGGCCAAGTCCCGTATTGAACGCGGCGAGTTGGTCGGCCGTCCGGCTGCAGTGGCCGCAGCGGCCCAAGTGCTCGCGCAGATCGGGGTCGATGTCGACTCCCCCGCGCCGGAACGTCACGTCGAGCATGCGCAGATAGCGCCGGCACTCGTTCTCGGGGGCGAGTTCGCGGTGGACCTGCAGGCACTCCTCGCGCAGCCGTTCCCGGGCCCGGCGGAGCTCGACGCGGGCGTCCTCCTCGTCCAGGCCGAGCAGGGCCGCCGGTACGGCGAGCGGTTCGGCCTCGACCTCGGTGTGCCACAGCACGGCACGGGAGGTCTGCGGCACCCGCTGGAACGCCCGGGACAGCAGGCGCCGGCCGGGCGGCGGCAGCAGCCGCGCGGCCGCACGCTCACCGGTGGCGGCGGACCGCAGCTCCGGGTGGAGGAGCTCCTGGCGGCCGTCGGCGTCCCACTCGGCCGCGATCCGCCGGACGGCGACCAGCACATGGGGCCGCCAGGCGGCGGTCGGACCGGACTGCCGGAGCGATTCCCCGAAGAGCCGGGTGAAGGCGGCGGTGGTGAGCATGCCCGCGGCACGCGTTCCGTCCGTGCACAACCGCGCGTAGGCGAAGGCCGCTTCCCAGTGCCGGTCGAGGAGTTCACCGACGGGATGGAGGGCGGGTGTCCCGCCCGTCCACTTCTTCAGCTCGGCACCGAGTTGCTCGTCCGACCGGCCTGCCTCATTCACGACTGCATTCCTCCAGACGTGATACGGAAATTAGTCCATACCAATCAGTATGGGACGGTGGTGGGGCTGCTCGAACGTCCACCTGAGGCGGCTCTTTTGAAGCGTGGGGGGTGTACGGGGAGCGGCCTGGCGCATACAGCGGAAATGCGATGTGCCCTGCGCGCCGACAGCGCACACTTTCGCACAGTCGCACAGGCGCGAACAAGGGATCTTTCGATTACCGACACCCATCGCGCCGCGATTTCTTATTGACGCGGATTCAAGGAAATCCTTTTCTAACCCTTATTCGCCCTTCCCACCCGCCCGGTAGGCGCCGGGCGGCACTCCGTAGCGTTCCCGGAAAACCCGGCTGAAGTGGAAGGGACTGCTGAATCCACAGGCCGCCGCCACCCGTTCCACCGTGAGGTCGGTGGCCTCCAGCAGCCGGGCCGCGTGCCGCAGCCGGGCCTCGCGCAGCGCCCGCATCGGCGACCGCCCGGTGCACAGGGTGAAGAGGTGGGCGAAACGAGACGGGGACAGTGCGACACTCTCGGCGAGCGAGCGGACGGTGTGCGGGGCGCCGGGGTCGGCGGCCATCAACTCCTCGGCCCGGCGCACCCGGGCGTCGGCGTCCGGTGCGGGCGGCCGCGCGCGGGCCCCGCCGACGGCGAGCAGGACCACCTCCTCCAGCGCGCACAGGGCCAGTTCCCGCGCCAGGCTGCCGTGGGCCACGGCCACCGGGTCCGGCTCGCGCCGGTTGTCCTCGCTCGGGGTGTCCTCGGCCGGTCCGCGGGCGTCGGCGAGCATCCGGCCGAACGCCGCGCCGATACGGCCGTGCAGGGCGCCGGGTACGGATGTCACGGCGTACAGGCCGTCGGACAGGGCGTAGGGGGCGAGCCAGGCCGTCCAGGACGGGCGGGCCTGGCAGTGCGTCCACCAGAACCGCCAGCCGTCGGCGCCGGGCGCGACGGTGTAGCGGTGGCCGGTGCCCGGAGCGAGCACCACCAGGTCCCCGGCACCGGCCCGGGCCCGCGCGGCGCCCTGGCTGAGCAGTCCGCAGCCGCCGAAGGTGAAGGTGAACAACCAACTGTCCGATCCCCGGGGCCGGTTGACCCCGTAGCCCGGCCGCTGGTCGTAGCGGCCGGTCACCACGAGTCCGGGCGGCGGGGAGGGATCGGCCGCGACAGCAGTCACGGGCAGGTCCTCAGCATGCACGGGCATCCTCCCGTCGGCGGCGTCTGCCTAGCGTGGCGGGTGAGTGACCACGTGACCACCGGACACCCGGGAGGGGACACATGACAGCCACGGACAACACCGCCATCCTGCCGCAGGCGCTCCGGCGACGGTTCGAGGAGGACGGATTCATCGTCGTACGAGGACTGTTCGGCCGGGACGAGGCCGAGCGGCTGTGCGCCGCGTTCGCCGCGCTGCGCGCGGCCGGCCCGGTGCCGGGCCGTTTCGAGCCGTGCCCGGCGGACCCCGACCCGCTGCGCCGGTATCCCCGGGTGATGCAGCCGCACGAATTCAGCGCGGTGGCACGGGAGTTCCTGCTGGACGCCCGATTGGGGGCGGTGCTGGAGGTGCTGTTCGGCGAGGAGGTGCTGGCCGCGCAGAGCATGTTCTACTTCAAGCCGCCGGGTGCCCGGGGACAGGCGCTGCACCAGGACAACTTCTATCTGCGGGTCGAGCCGGGGACATGTGTGGCGGCCTGGGTGGCCTGCGAGCCGATCGACCGGGACAACGGCGGGCTCGAGGTCGTCCCGGGCACCCACCGCATGGACCTGTTCTGTCCCGAACTCGCGGACGAGGACGTGTCGTTCGCCCGTGAGTACGTTCCGCCGCCGGCTGGACTGACCCCGGTTCCGGTGGATCTGGCGCCGGGCGATGTGCTGTTCTTCAACGGCAGCCTGGTGCACGGCTCCGGGCCCAACCGCTCGGCGGACCGGTTCCGGCGCTCGTTCATCGGGCACTACGTGGGCCGGTCGGCCGAGCGGATCGGGGGCTACTACCGGACGCTCACGATGTCGGGTGAGCGGATTGCGCTGCCGGAGAGCGAGGGGGCGGGGCCGTGCGGCACGGAGTTCGTACCGCGCGGACCCCACTGAGCCGGCAGAACCTCAGTGGCCGCTGATCGCCCGCGGCGTGTACGGCTGCTGCAGTTCCTCGGTCTCCTTCTCGGTCAGCCGCAGTTCGACCGCGGCCACCGCGTCCTCGATGTGGTGCGGCTTGGCGGCGCCGACGATGGGTGCCGCCACCGTGTCCTGGTGCAGCAGCCAGGCGAGGGCCACCTGGGCGCGGGGCACGCCGCGGTCGTTCGCGATCCGGGTGACGGCCTCGACGATCGAGCGGTCGCTCTCCAGGTACAGGCGGCTGCCGAAGTTGTCGTTCGCGCTGCGCTCGGTGACGGTGCCCCAGTCCCGGGTGAGCCGTCCCCGGGCGAGCGGGCTCCACGGCAGTACGCCGACGCCCTGGTCCGCGCAGAGCGGCAGCATCTCCCGCTCCTCCTCGCGGTAGAGCAGGTTGTAGTGGTTCTGCATGGACACGAACTTCGTCCAACCGTGCCGCTCCGCCGTGTACTGCAACTTGGAGAACTCCCAGGCGTACATCGAACTCGCCCCGATGTAGCGGACCTTGCCCGCCTTGACCAGGTCGTGCAGCGCCTCCATCGTCTCCTCGACGGGGGTCGCGTGGTCGAAGCGGTGGATCTGGTAGAGGTCGACGTAGTCGGTGCCGAGGCGGCGCAGGCTGTGGTCGATCTCCGTCATGATGTTCTTGCGGGACAGTCCGGCGCCGTTGGGGCCCGGCCGCATCCGGCCGTTCACCTTGGTGGCCAGCACGATCTCGTCACGGTTCGCGAAGTCGCGCAGCGCCTTGCCGACGATCTCCTCGCTGGTGCCGTCGGAGTAGACGTTGGCGGTGTCGAAGAAGTTGACGCCCGCCTCCAGCGCCTGCCGGATGAGCGGGCGGGACGCCTCCTCGTCGAGGGTCCACTCGTGGACGCCGCGGTCGGGCAGGCCGTAGGTCATGCAGCCCAGACAGATCCGCGAGACGTCCAGGCCCGTCGAACCGAGCTTCACGTACTGCATCGTTGCTGCTCCTGCCTTCGGGACGATGGTCACCCACGAGCCTACGGCGTGACCAGGGCACCGGTTCGGCGACCCGAGCGCATGAGCGAAGTGATCCTGCCACGCGCCGCGCCGCCCGGCGTCGGCAGGAGGGAGCAGCCCCGCGCGCCTTCGGAGCGCTTCCCTTCGGGGCGTTGTATTGGTGCCCCCAGGTGACCGTCCGGCGTGGGAGTCGGCCGATCGTCGTACTGTCGGCTCATCCTCGGCGCAGGCGACCGGCATCCGGCCGGTCTCGGCCGCCCCGGAGGAAACGCGGTGCCGACTCGTTCCACCAACCTGAGGATCCTCGCCGGCGCAGCGCTGCTGCCGCTGGCCCTCGTCACCCCCGCCTGCGCACAATCCGCCGCCGCGCCGGCGCCCGAGACCCCCGCGACCCTGTGCACACTCGCCGGCACACTGCGCGGTGCGCACGGTGAGCAGGCCGATGTGAGCCTGTGCGCGGACACCGGCTCCCCGAGATTCAACATCACGGCCCCGGCCACCTGCCGGATCGGCCGCACCAGGGTCCGCTACGCCTGCCGCACCGAGGGCACCTGGAAGGTCGCCCGGTCCGGCAAGACGGTGGGCAGCGGAAACCTGCCCGGCTCGGGTCTGTACCCGGGTCCGGGCACCTATGACGTCAGCGCGACCGTCCGCGTGCGGTCGACGCCCGCCGGTGTCGACCTGAAGGGCGCGGTCAGCGCGACCATCGCGCTGACCGCGCCCAAGGCGCAGGCGACGCACTCCGTCACCGTCGACAAGTCCGTGCTGCGCCGCAACGCCACGACCACCGTGACGTACACGATCCGCAGGAACAGCACCGACGGCGACGGCAACGCGCGGCTGGGCATGATCGGCCAGGAGGGCACCGGTCTGCGGATCAGCACGGCCGACAAGCGCTGCGTCAACCCGCTGGTGGGGCGGTACCCGTCGAAGACCCGGCTGGCGCACTCCCTGGACTGCACGGTGACCGAGCTGCAGCCCGGCCACCCGGAGACGCTGAAGGTCAGCTTCACGGTCGGGGCGAAGTGCTCCACGGTGGTGTCGAAGCTCGGCTACTGGGTGCCGAAGGGCCAGGACATGTTCACCGGCAACATGCTGGCGGGACCGACGCTGACCTGCCGCTAGAGCAGGTCCAGCGCCCGTTCCCAGGCGAGGTCCGGCCGGCCGCCGTCCGGCAGGACCTCGCCGGTGAACGGGTCGCCGAAGCGGACGCCCATGCCGCGCAGCCGTTCCAGACTGTCCCGGTAGGCGGGGTGGGCGGCCAGTGCGTCGGCGACGCAGGGCAGGACGGCGATCGGTATGCCCAGGCCGGCGGCCTCGCACAGGGTGCCGAGCGCGAGGGTGTCGGCGATGCCGGCCGCCCACTTGTTGAGGGTGTTGAAGGTGGCGGGTGCCACCACGACGGCGTCCGGCGGCGGGAAGGGGCGCGGGTCGGCCGGCGTGCGCCAGGCCGATCTGACGGGCCGGCCCGTCTGTGCCGCCACGGCCTCGCTGTCGAAGAAGCCGCCCATGGCGACCGGTGTGGCGATGACGCCCACCTCCCAGTCCCGTTCCTGGGCGGCGCTGATCAGTTTGCTGACGCCCGCGGCGATCCCGGCCGCGCAGACGACGACGTAGAGGAAGCGCTTCTCGGCCTGTTCGGTCATCCGGGAACCCTACTGAACGGGGCCACTGACGGAGCGGGCCCGCTACTGAAGCGGGAAGGACCGCCCCCGCTCGGCCTCGGGCCGCGGGCCGTGGATGCGGCGCTGCTTCTCCTCGATGGCCAGGTCGTTGATGCTGGCCTCCCGCCGGGTCATCAGGCCGTGCTCGTCGAACTCCCACAGTTCGTTGCCGTAGGAACGCCACCACTGGCCGGACGTGTCCCGGGACTCGTACTGGAAGCGGACGGCGATGCGGTTGCCGTCGAAGGCCCACAGGTCCTTGCGCAGCGCGTAGTCCAGCTCGCGCTGCCACTTGGCGGTCAGGAACGCGACGATTCCGGCGCGGCCGGTGACGAAGGTGTCGCGGTTGCGCCAGACCGAGTCCTCGGAGTAGGCGAGCGCCACCTTGTGCGGGTCGCGGGTGTTCCAGGCGTCCTCGGCGGCCTGGACCTTCTGCGCGGCGGTCTCGCGGGTGAACGGCGGCAGAGGCGGACGGTCGGCCATGGGCTCCTCCTGAGTTCGGCAACACGAGGAGAACGATCGTTCTCCAGGCGGCTGCTACGGTAGGAGAACGCACGTTCTCCGTCAAGGAGCGCGCCAGGGAACACGTCAACGACCTCGTCGAGGAGTCATGAGGAGTCATGGTGTCGCCGATGGACAGCGCGGCCGCCCGGGACAGGGCGCTCGACGCGGCCGAGGAGCTGTTCTACGCCCGGGGCGTGCAGTCCGTGGGCATGGACGAACTGCGCGACGCGTCCGGTGTCTCGCTCAAGCGCCTCTACCAGCTCTTCCCCGCCAAGGAGCAGCTGGTCGCGGCCTACTTGGCCCGGCGGGACGAGCGCTGGCGCGGGCGCCTCGCGGAGCATGTGGCACGGCAGCGGGACCCACGGGAGCGGATCCCGGCCGTGTTCGACTGGCTGGAGGGGTGGTTCGGCGAGGACGGCTTTCGCGGCTGCGCCTGGATCAACGCCTACGGCGAGCTGGGCGCCACCTCCGCCCTGGTCGCCGGGCAGGTGCGCGCCCACAAGGAGGCGTTCCGGGACCACCTCGCCGCGCTCGTGGCGGATGCCGGACTCCCCGCCGCGCTCACCGGCCCCCTCTTCCTGCTCGCCGAAGGGGCGATGGTGACGGCCGGCATCACGGGGACCACCCGTCCGGCGGCCGAGGCCCGTGAGGCGGCGCGGGCCCTGGTGGCGGCCGCCGGCCGGGACGAGTTCGGCCGGCCTAGGACAGCCTGATCGCGCTCACCGGGCAGGCGCGGGCCGCCTCCCGGACCATCGGGTCGCCCGCGCCGTCCTCCCGTCCGGGCAGCAGGGTGCTGTAGCCGTCGTCGTCCTGGGTGAAGACGCCCGGTGCCGTCAGTGCGCACTGCCCGGCGCCGATACAGACGTCCTTGTCGATGTCGATGTGCATGAGCAGAGCCTCTTACCAGGTCACGGGGAGTTCCAGCATCCCCTGGATCGTGTCGCCGCGTTTGAAGGGGACCTCCTCGGCCGGGACCGCCAGCCGCAGCCCCGGCAGCCGGGTCAGCAGGCTGCCCAGGGCGATCTCCAGCTCCGCGCGGGCCAGGTTCTGGCCCAGGCACTGGTGAATGCCGAAGCCGAACGCCACGTGGTGGCGGGCGGGGCGATGGAAGTCCAGGGTGTCGGGGGCGTCGTAGAGGGCCGGATCGCGGTTGATCACCGAGGTCGAGAAGAGCACGCCCTCGCCGGCCCGGATGGTGGTGCCGGCGATCTCGATGTCCTCCAGCGCCACCCGCGCCAGCCCCTCCGCGATGGACAGCATCCGCATCAGCTCCTCCACGGCGGCGGGCAGCAGCGCCGGGTCGGCGCGCAACTCGGCCGGCCGTTCGGGGTGCTGGAGCAGGGTGAAGGTGCCGAGGGAGATCATGTTGGCGGTCGTCTCATGGCCCGCGACCAGCAGGATGACGGCCAGCGAGACGAGTTCGTCGCGGTCCACCGTGCCCTCGCGCAGCTGATGGTGGACGAGGTCGTCGAGAATGCCGTCGCCGGGCTCGCTCTGCTTCGCCTTCTCGTCGATCAGCCCGCCGAGGTACTCCTCCAGACGTGCCCGGGCCGCCACGGAGTCGGCTGCCCGTGGGCCGCGTAGCAGCCTGCGGGACTGCTCCTCGAAGAACTCGTGGTCGGAGTACGGCACTCCGAGCAGCCCGCAGATCACCATCGACGGCACGGGCAGGGCGAAGGCGGGGACCAGATCGGCGGGCGGCCCCTGCGCGATCATCGCGTCCAGCAGCCCGTCCACGGTGCGCTGGATCCACGGCCGCAGCTCGGTCGCGCGCTTGACGGTGAACGACGGGATCATCATCCGCCGCTGGCGCTGGTGTTCGGGATCGTCCATCCCGAGCAGGGCCACCCGGCGGTCGCGGACGCCCGCGAACCGCTCCGCGGGGATGGGAAAGCCGGGACGGCGGCGGTCGCTGGACAGGCGGGGGTCGGCGAGCAGGGCGCGGGCGGTGGCGTGGGCGGTGATCGCCCAGACCTCGCGGCCGTCGAACAGGGTGACCCGGGACAGAGCTCGCCCGTCGCGCAGCGGCTCGTATCCGGTGGGCGGCTGGTAGGGGCAGGTGCGGTCCTGCGGGAAGGAGACGGGTTCGGCCGGGTGCGCCGGGCCGGTGGGGTCCGTCAGTTCCGTCATGGAAGACCTCGCAGACGAAGGAGTGCGTCGTGCCGATCTTCATTAGATGCCTCGGGCATCTATGGGGCGACGCCAAGTTCAGCCAGTTCGGTGATGTGGGCGATCTGGCCGAAGACGAGTGGTCGGAGCCATGGATTCCGGCCGGAGTGCGGCACGTGTCCACTGTCCTTGTACACATAGTGGCGTACGACCGGACCGCGCCGCACGTTCAGGTGCGGGGCGCAGCGGGCGGCTTGGGCTGGTCTCTTCGACGCGCGCGCCCAACCGGACCGCGGTACGGATGATTCGCGGGGCCCTGGGTGTTGAATGCCGGTGGCAGACAGCTGTTGGACCGACGAAGGGGACGGTTCCCATGCCTCTTGAGGGCGAGTACGAGCCCAGCCCGACACAGTGGGTGCGCGAGCAGGTCGAGCTGTACGAGAGCTCCGGTGGGACGAAGGGCACGACACTCAGGGACACCGGGCTGCCCGTCATCGTGCTGACCAGCCGGGGCGCGAAGAGCGGAAAGATCCGCAAGACGCCGCTCATGCGGGTGGAGCACGAGGGGACGTACGCGGTGGTCGCCTCGCAGGGCGGCGCGCCCAGGCACCCGGTGTGGTACTTCAACATCACGTCCGATCCGCATGTCGAGCTGCAGGACGGGCCGGTCAAGCGGGACATGAGGGCCCGTGAGGTCACCGGCGAGGAGAAGGCCCGGTGGTGGGAGCGGGCCGTCGCCGCGTACCCGCCGTACGCCGACTACCAGGAGAAGACGTCGCGGGAGATCCCGGTCTTCGTGCTGGAGCCACTGGACGTGGACTGAGCGGAGCCGATTCGCGCCGGGTACCGGCGGGAATCGGAAAATTCCGCGCCGGAAAGGTGTGAAGCCGCCTGGGGGCGGGCACTCGTGCGTCAGGCCCCGCCGCGTTCCCCCGTCGCGGCGGGGCTCTCCCGTGCCTCGCCGGCCGGCCGGTCGGTCACGTCCAGGAAGATCTGGTCGGCCTCGGGGAACGTCCGGGTCAGCGACCGCTTGATGCGTACGGCGACCTCCTCCACCCGCTCGCTCTCCAGCCCCGGCACCAGGTCGATGCGCGCGGCCACCAGGGTGGAGGCGAGGCCCATCTTCATCGTGAACAGCGCCTCCACACTGTCGATCTCCGGCTGTGCCCGCAGCAGGGCGCGGATCCGGCCGCTGAGCTCGGGATCCGCGGCCTCCCCGATCAGCCGGTCGCGGGCGTCACGGCCGAGCCGGTAGGCGACGTACACCAGCAGGACGCCGATGGCCAGCGAGGCGGACGCCTCCCAGGCGACCTGGCCGGTCACCATGTGCAGGCCCATCCCGGCGAGGGCGAGCGTCACGCCGAGCACCGCCGTGCTGTCCTCGGCGACCACCGTGCGCAGCGCCGGGTCGCCCAGCGAGCCGAGGCCGCTGCCCCGCCGGCGCACCTGGTGCAGGGCCCGCAGCAGCGAGGCGCCCTCGGCGACGAGGGCCACACCCAGCACGATCAGGCCCGCCACATAGCCGCCGAACGTCTCCTGGGTGCCCTGGCGCAGGGCCTCGAAGCCCTGGAAGAAGGAGAAACAACCGCCCATGACGAAGATGCCGACGGCGGCGAGAAGGGACCAGAAGAAGCGTTCCTGGCCGTAGCCGAAGGGGTGCCGCTCGTCCGCGGGGCGGCGGCTGCGGCGCAGCGCGGCCAGCAGGAACACCTCGTTGAAGCTGTCGGCGACGGAGTGTGCGGCCTCGGACAGCAGCGCGGGCGATCCGGCGAGGAGGCCGCCGACGGCCTTGGCGCCGGCGATCACCAGGTTGGCGGCGAGCGCCACCAGGACGGTGACCTTGGTGTCCCGGTCGGCCCCGGAGCCCGCGCCGGGCGCCCCGCGGCTCTGTTCGGAGGATGTCCCGCTCACGTAACGCCGACTGCCCCTGGGCGGGCGGATCACACCGTGCGTACGGCGGAAAACGGGGAACGCGGTGGCGGGAGGCAGCGGGTGGGGTCTTCCGGCGGCTGGAACTGTCCGCCGACCGGCCGACCGGCCGGCGATATCCGGTCGGTCCGTCCGGTGGCCCCCGGCGAACGGGTGGCCCCCGGGGGACGGTCCGCATGAGGGCCGTCCGGCGAGGAAGAAGTGACACATGGCCAAGACAAAGAAGAAGAAGAAGCTTCCCTTCGTCTACCAGCCGATCGGTTTCGTGCTCAGCTGGACGGGCGGCGCACTGGCCGGTGTCGCCTTCCGGAAGGCCTGGATGGCGCTCCGGCACGAGGAGGAGGCGCCCGACGCGCTGGACCAGGACCGGGGGTGGGGGGAGATCCTGCTGGCCTCGGCGGTGCAGGGGGCGATCTTCGCGGTGGTGCAGAGCGCGGTGCATCGGGCGGGGGCGAAGGCGATTGCCCGGTCCACGGGGGTCTGGCCTGTGGCCTCCAAGGAGGAGGGCCGGGACTGAGCCGCCGGCACGGCCCCGCGCCCCTTCGGGGCGCTTCAGCCGGCGTCGGTCCGCCACTCTCCGTTGCGCATCAGCTCCCTGCCCTTGAGTTCGTTCTCCTCGCGCCAGGCCTGGACCCGCTGCGGGAGCACCCTGAAGTACAGGTAGCGGGTGGCGAGTCGGCGGGGGTCGAAGCCGGTCTTGCCGGCGAAGACCTCGGCGTCCTCCTCGGGGAGGTCCTCCGGGGTCACCGACTGGACGGTGCCCTCGATCACGACGACGTCCCGCGTCGGGCCGAGGCCGAGGCGGGCCCGGCCGGTGGCCACGAGGTTGCGGCCGGTGGGACTGTCGGCCGGGGTGGCGATCAGCAGGGTGGCGCCGTCCCACACGAAGGACAGCGGCACGAGATACGGGGCGGCGCCGTCGGGGCCGGCGGTGGCGACCCACACGTCGACGTCGTTCTCCAGCCGGTGGAGGGTGTCCTTCTTGCGCTCGGCGGCGGTGCGGGCGGGCGGTGGGGTCATGGCGTACGGCCTCCTCGGGATCCGGATCCCGTCCAGTGTGGCCGTCAGCCCCCGGTCCCCGCACGAATGCGATCAAGGCGTGTCCGGGCGGCCGTCAGGAGCAGTTCCAGAGCCGCCGGGTAGGAGCTGGAGCGCATCGTGGCGACGAGATGGGGGGCGGTGGCCGCGATGTGCGGGTGGGTCTCGGCGGGCAGCGTGCCGTAGGTGCTGCGCCACACCTCCGCCTCGGCCTCGCGCGCGGCCCGGGGCAGGGCGGTGCCCGCGGAGTCCAGGGCGCCGAAGGCGAGGGCCTGGTCGACGAACGCGTGGTAGATCCGCACCGCCTCCGGGTCCGGGAAGCCCGCCCCGCGCAGCACGCCGAGCATGCTCTCCACGGCCTGGATCTCCTGGGCGCGTCCGGTGACCCGGTGGGCGCTGAGCACCGCGGCCCGAGGGTGTGCGAGGGCGCCGGCGTGCATGCGCAGGCCCAGGTCGCGCAGGTCGGCCATCCAGTCACCGGTCGGCCGCCAGGTCCGCAGGGTACGGCCGATCAGTTCGTCGGCGATGGCCAGCATCAGGTCGTCGGTGTGCCGGAAGTACCGGTAGAGGGAGCTGGGGTCGGCGCCGAGGGCCCGGCCGAGGCGGCGCACGGAGAGCGCGTCGGCGCCGTGCTCCTCGATCAGCCGGAGGGCGGTCGCCACGATCAGCTCCTCGGAGAGCACCACGCCCTGTTTGGTGGGGCGGCGGCGCTGCCGGGCGGTGGACGGGACGACACGGTCGGTCATGGAGGCCTCCCTGGGCTGTGCCCGGCACCTTATGACAACACCGTTGACCTGTTAAGGGCCCCGGCAGTTTCATTTCCGCTCACCGGGGCCGTCCGGGGCCCCGCCGTGCGAGCGGAGAACCGGCCATGAGTGACAGACCCTTCGGAGTGGATCCCTCCGCGCGGCCCGAGCTGCGCAGGTCCCTGAGCGTGGTGGACGGTGTCGCCGTGGCCGCCTCCAGTACGGCCGCCACGACCAGCATCGGCATCGGCCTCGGGGTGACCGCGGGCGTGGTCGGCCCGCATCTGCCGGCCATCATGCTGCTGGCGTTCCTGCCCGTCCTCGGGATCGCCGGCGCCTACTCGCGGCTGAACCGGGTGGAGCCGAACGCGGGCAACGGCTATGTGTGGGTGGGCCGTTCGCTCAGTCCCTGGCTCGGCTTCATGACCGGCTGGGTCAACGTCGTGGCGAGCGTGGCGTTCCTCGCCTACACCACGGCGGTCACGGGTTCGGCGCTGCTGCAGCTGGCCGGGGAGGCAGGCCTGCACCGGATCGGCCCGCTCGGGCTCGACCCGGGCTCGACCGCGCAGACGACGGCGGTGGGGATCGTCGTCCTGGTCGCCGTCACCCTGACGGCCGTGACCGGTGTGCGCACGGCCGCCCGTCTGCAGACCGGGCTGCTGGTCTTCGAGTACGCCGTGCTGCTCGGGTTCTGCGGCTACGGCATCGTCACCGGACCGCACTCCTTCCGCCTCTCCTGGTTCGACCCGTTCGCGATCCCCTCGGCGACCGCGCTGGCGCAGGGCCTGCTGCTGTCGGTGTTCTGCTACTGGGGGTTCGAGGCGGCGTTCACCGTCAACGAGGAGGTGCGGGACCCCCGGGACGCCTCTCGCGCCGGGACCATCACCCTGGTGACGATGCTCGGGCTGTTCCTGCTCGGCTCGGTCGCCTTCCAACGGGTGCTGACACAGGGCGAGTTGGCCGGTCATGGCGCGCAGGGGCTGGCGTACTACGGCGACCGGCTGGCGGACCGGCCGCTGGCCGCGCTGCCGCTCGTCGCCCTGATGTTCTCGGCGGTGGCCTCGCTGCAGGCCGGGGTCATCCCGACGGCGCGCGGGATGTTCGCGATGAGCCGGGACCGCACCCTCGGTCCGGTGTGGTCCAGGGTCAGTGCCCGGTACGGGACTCCGGCGGCCGGGACGCTGCTGATCGGGGCGCTGGCCGTCGCGGTGGCCGCGGGGGCGCTGGTGATCCCGCGCCTGGCCGACATGATCGACGCGATCGTGAACGCCGTCGGGATCGTCGTCGCCCTGTCCTACGCGCTCACCGCGCTGGCGGCCGCCGTACGGTTCCGCGCCCTGCTGCGGGACGACTGGCGGCAGGGCGTCCGGGCGGTGCTGCTGCCCACGCTCAGCGCACTGGCCCTGCTGGGCCTCGGCGGCTATCTCGGCTGGTCCTTCTACACCTCCGCCGACCACCTCGAACTCCGCGCCGACAACGGCTGGTTCCTGCTGCTGATGCCGGTCGCGATGATCGCGTCCGGATTCGTGGCGGCGGCGTGGGCCAAGTGGGTGCGCAGGTCGCCGTACTTCTGCACCGGGGCGGGCACCGACGCCGACGCGCCCGAACTGCTCACCACCTCCAACTGACCTGTCAGGAAAGGCATCATGCACGCTGATCTCCTCTTCACCGGCGGCCCCGTCCTCACTCCGGGAGGCCGTACGGCGACCGCCGTGGCCGTCACCGGGGACCGGATCACCGCCGTCGGGCACGACGAACTGCGGGACCTGGCCGGGCCGTGCACCGAGGTGGTCGACCTCGCGGGACGACTGCTGCTGCCCGGCTTCCAGGACGCGCACGTCCATCCGGTGCCGGCGGGCCTGGAGCTGGCCCAGTGCGATCTGTCGGGCGCGACGACGGCCGAGGAGACCGTGGCCGCCGTACGGGCGTACGCCGAGGCCCGCCCGGAGCGGGAGTGGATCCTGGGCGGGGGCTGGTCGATGGAGGCGTTCGCGGGCGGTACGCCGACGAAGGAGCTGCTGGACGCGGTGGTGCCGGACCGCCCGGTGTATCTGCCGAACCGGGACCACCACGGGGCCTGGGTCAACAGCCGGGCGCTCGAGCTGGCCGGCATCGGCCGGGACACGCCCGACCCGGCCGACGGGCGGATCGAGCGGGGCGCCGCCGGAGAGCCGAGCGGCACCCTCCAGGAGGGTGCGATGCAGCTGGTCGGCCGGCTCACCCCGCCCGCCACACCGGCCGACCGGCTGGCCGCGCTGCTGCACGCCCAGCGGCATCTGCACGCGCTCGGCATCACCGCCTGGCAGGACGCGCTGGTCGGCGACTTCCTCGGCATGGACGACCCGGCCGAGGCGTATCGCACGGCGGCCAGGGACGGCTCGCTCACCGCGCGGGTGCGGGGCGCGCTGTGGTGGGACCGGGAACGCGGGGCCGAGCAGATCCCCGAACTGCTGGAGAAGCGCGCGGAGTTGAGCCACGGACGGCTCCGGGCGGGCGCGGTGAAGCTGATGCTGGACGGGGTCGCCGAGAACGGCACAGCCGCGCTGCTGGACCCCTATCTGGACCGGTGCGGGTGCGCCACCGGCAACCGCGGCAAGAGCTTCATCGACCCGGAGCAACTGCCCAAGTACGTCACCGAGTTGGATGCGCTCGGCTTCCAGTGCCACTTCCACGCGCTGGGCGACCGGGCCGTACGCGACGCGCTGGACGCCGTCGAGGCGGCCCGCGCCGCGAACGGGCCGAGCGACACCCGGCCGCATCTCGCGCACCTCCAGATCGTGCACCCGGACGACGTGCCCCGCTTCGCCCTGCTCGGCGCCACCGCGAACATCCAGCCGCTGTGGGCCGCGCACGAACCGCAGATGGACGAGCTGACGATCCCCTTCCTCGGACCCGAACGGGCCGGGTGGCAGTACCCGTTCGGCGCGCTGCTGCGCTCGGGGGCGCGGCTCGCGGCGGGCAGCGACTGGCCGGTGAGCAGCCCCGATCCGCTCCAGGGCGTCCATGTCGCGGTCAACCGGGTCGAGCCGGGCGGCACCGGGCCGGTGTTCCTGCCCGGGGAGCGGCTCACGCTCGCGGACGCGCTGGGCGCGTACACGGCCGGATCGGCGTATGTGAACCATCTGGACGACAGCGGCCGGGTGGCCGTCGGCGCGCTCGCCGACCTGGTGGTGCTGGACCGCGACCCGTTCGCCGGGCCGCCGGAGGCGATCGCCGAGGCGGCCGTGGCGCTCACCTATGTGGGCGGGGAACTGGTGTACGCCGCGCCGTGATTCAGCGGGCCTGCTGGAACGTCCGCCGGTACGCCTGCGGGGACACCCCGATCGCGGCGTGCAGGTGCTGGCGCAGCGAGGCGCCGGTGGCGAAGCCGACCTCGGCGGCGATCCGGTCCACCGGCAGGTCGCTGGACTCCAGCAGATGCCGGGCGCGGGCGACGCGCTGCTGGATCAGCCAGCGGCCGGGGCTGAGGCCGACCTCGTCGTTGAAGCGGCGGGCGAAGGTGCGCAGGCTCATCCGGGCGTGGCCGGCGAGGTCGGACAGGGTGAGCGGCTCACCGAGCCGCTCCAGGGCCCACAGCCGGGTCCCGGCCGTGCTCGCCGCGCCGCTCTGCGGGACGGGCTGTTCGATGTACTGGGCCTGGCCGCCGTCCCGGAACGGCGGGACGACACAGCAGCGGGCGACGAAGTTGGCCAGCTCGCTGCCGTGGTCGGTGCGCACCATGTGCAGGCAGACGTCGACCCCGGCGGCGGCGCCGGCCGAGGTGAGAATGCGCCCGTCGGCGACGAAGAGGACGTCCGGGTCGAGGTCGACCTGCGGGAAGCGGCGCCGGAACGGCTCCGTCATGTGCCAGTGGGTGGTGGCCCTGCGGCCGTCGAGCAGGCCGGCCTCGGCGAGGACGAACGCGGCCGTGCAGATCGAGACGATCCGTGCGTCCGGGCGGATGCGGGCGAGGGCGGCGGTGACCTCGGCGGGCAGTTCGGCGGGGATGTAGGCCGGGGGCATCGAGGTGACGACCACCGTGTCCGCCGTGTCCAGGATCTCGGGGCCGTGCTGGACGCCGATCGTGAAGTCGGCGCTGCTGGGCACCGGCCGGCCGTCGACCGAGCAGGTCAGCACCTCGTAGCGGCCGTCGGCCGCGCCGAGGATCCGGCTGGGGATGCCCAGCTCGAAGGGGTAGACACCGTCCAGGGCGAGGACGGCCACCCGCTCGGGGCGCCGGGTGCGCAGCGGTACATCAGCCATGGCAGGATCCTATCGAAAGGTGACTGTCATGCCATTTCCCGGCCGCGCGAACCCGGGCAGGCTGGGTGACCATGAGCGATGTGAACACGATGCGAGCCATCAGCCAGGACGTCCTCGGCGGTCCCGAGGTACTGCGTGAAGTGGAGCTGGAGCGACCGAAGCCGGGACCGAACCAGGTGCTGGTCCGGGTGCGGGCCGCCGGGGTCAACCCCACCGACTGGAAGCACCGGGCCCTCGGCGTCTTCCTGGGCGAGCCGCCGTTCGTGCTGGGCTGGGACGTGTCCGGCGAGGTCGCCGAGACCGGGATCGGCGTGGCCGCCTTCGCGCCGGGCGACGAGGTCTTCGGCATGCTGCCCTACCCCTACGGCGCCGGCTCGCACGCCGAGTACGTCCTCGCGCCGGTGCGTGCCCTCACCCGCAAGCCGGCCTCCCTCGACCATGTGCAGGCGGGCGCGCTGCCGCTGGTGTCCCTGACCGCCTGGCAGGCGCTGACCGAGCACGCGGACGTACGGCCCGGACAGCGGGTGCTGATCCACGCGGCGGCCGGCGGGGTCGGCCATGTGGCGGTGCAGATCGCCAAGGCGCGCGGCGCGTATGTGATCGGCACGGCCAGCGCGGGCAAGCACGACTTCCTGCGGGAGATCGGCGTGGACGAGCCGGTCGACTACCGGACGACCGACGTCACCGAGGCGGTACGGGACGTCGATGTGGTCCTGGACACGCTGGGCGGGGACACCTCCGTCAAGTCGTTGAAGGTGCTGCGGCCGGGCGGCGTCGTGGTGTCGATCCTGCCGATGGGGTCCCAGGACTTCCACGACGAGGCCGAGCGGCTCGGCGTACGGGCCGTGCGCATGCTGGTGGACGCCGACCGGTCCGGGATGCAGGAGATCGCGAAGCTGGCGGAGTCCGGGAAGCTGAAGGCGACGATCGCCGGGACGTTCCCGCTGGCCGAGGCGGCGAAGGCGCACGAAGTGGGCGACACCGGACGGACCACGGGGAAGCTGGTCCTTGTGGTCGACTGAGCCGCACCACCCGGCAGGCCGGGCGGGGTTACCGGGCGACACGCTTCGAACTCGAAGACATATGTCAACCGAACATGCTCAAATTCCTTCCATCGAGGGTAACTTGACGATCGGGAGACCGTCGTCCGGGCACGGGTGGGAGGTGATGCGTCGTGGGAGACGAGCCTGCACCACTCACCCGTCACCTCCGTGTGTACGAACACCGGGCGCACACGGTGCTGGAGTTGCGGGGCGAGATCGACCTGGTCTCGGCGACGGAGCTCGGCCCGTGCCTGGACCGGGTCACCGGCCGGCCCGGGGCACAGGTCGTCATCGACCTGCGGTCGGTGGAGTTCTTCGACTGCTCGGGGCTGCGGCTGCTGTACCGGGCCCGTGCCCGGGTGCTGGACGGCGGCGGGCAGCTGCACCTGGTGTGCACGCATCCGCTGACGCTGCGGGTCTTCCGGGTCACCGGGCTGTCCCGGCTGCTGCCCCCGCACCCGTCGCTGGACGCGGCGCTGACTACGACTGCTCGAACAGGGCGCTGACCGATTCTCCGTTGTGGATGCGCCGCACCGCCTCGGCCAGGGCCGGGGCGATGGAGAGCACCCGCAGCTTGTCGGTGTGCCCGGCGTGTTCCTCCTCCAGGGGGAGCGGCACGGTGTTGGTGCAGACGATCTCCAGCACGTCCGGCTGTTCGCTCAGCCGCTTCAGCGCGCCGGCCGCGAACAGCCCGTGCGTGCACGCCACCCGGATCGACCGTGCACCCAACTCCCGCAGCCGCTCGAGAAGTTCCAGCACCGTGCTGCCCTTGGCGATCTCGTCGTCCAGCACGATGACGTCCCGGCCGGTGACCTCGCCGATGACGGAGCTGATGCTCACCCGGTCGTCCGCGAACCGCTGTTTGGCGCCGGCCGCCACCGGAGCCCCGATCAGCCGGGCGAAGGCGGCGGCCTCCTTGGCGTTGCCGAGGTCCGGCGAGACGACCGTGGTGCGGGTCAGGTCGTACTGCCGGAAGTGCGCGGCGAGTTCGCGCAGCGCGTTCAGATGGTCGACCGGCACCGAGAAGAAGCCGTGCACCTGCGGGGAGTGCAGGGTCATGGCGAGCACCCGGCCCGCGCCGGCCGCCACGATCAGATCGGCGACCAGCCGGCCGCCGATGGAGATGCGCGGCGCGTCCTTCTTGTCGGAGCGGGCGTAGGAATAGTGCGGCATGACGACGGTGATCCGGGCCGCCGAGGCGCCCCGGGCGGCGTCGCACATCAGCAGCAGCTCCACCAGGTGTTCCTGCACCGGCCGGACCAGCGGCTGGATCAGGAAGACGTCCCGCTCCCGGCAGTTGGCCTGGAGCTGCACCCCCAGGCAGTCGTTGGCGAACCGGCTGATCCGGGTGGGACTGAGCGGCACGCCGAGGTGGGCGCAGACCTCGCGCGCCAGATCGGGATGGGCGTTGCCGCTGAAGACGGCGATGTCTCGCACGATCCGCTCCTCGCCTGATCACCGCAGGACCGGGATCATGCTACCTACTGGGGGCCGCACCGGTAGAGCGTCTGTGCGGTGTCCGTCGGCGTGCCGCCGGGGTCCGTCCCTCCGTAGGCCGAGGCCGGTACCTCGGTGCAGGCGGACCGCACCCAGGTGGTGATCTGCGCGGCGGCCGTGGTCGCTCCTTCGGCCCCGAGGCCCATGCCCCGGCCACCGCCGAGCAGCACGTACCGCACCTGGCCGGCGTCGACCAGCCGCCGGAACCGTGACTCGGTGGGGAACGGCACGCGGCCGCTGAAGCCACCGAGTGACAGCACATGGGCGCCGGTCGCCAGGATGTACGGCGACGCGGTGCTCCAACTGCTGGTGACGAGCGTGTAGGCGGCGGAACCCTGGTGGGCGCGGGCGTAGTCCAGCAGCCGGCGCTGGTCCGTGGTCAGCGAGCCGCCGTCGGCGCCGCCGACACCGCCCCGCCCGCCGAAACCGCCCCAGCCGCCGGATTCTCCCCGGCCCGTGCCGCGCACGGCCTGCCCGAACATCCCCCCGCCGGTCCAGGCCGCCTGGCCGAACCGCCCGGCCCCCGAACGCCCCGCCCCATGGCCGGGGTTCGCGCCGGACGGGCCGACCGCGCCCATGGTGGAGCCGCGGTAGCCGGGACTGAAGACCTGTACGGCCCACGCGCTCGGCGCGAGGAGCAGGGCGGCCAGGGAGGCGGCCAGCCCGGCGAGCGCGAGGCGGCCGCCGGCGCGCGGACGCCCGGGCCGGGACAGCAGGAGCAGCACGACGGCGGCGAGTCCGAGCACGGCCACCGCGGGCGCCAGCCAGGGCACGAACGACGGGAACCGGCTCGCGAGGTACGCGGCCCAGGCGGCGGTCGCCGCGACCGCGCCCGGCAGGGCCCAGGCGCGGCGGCCGCCGGCCCGGTGGGCGCGCCACATCTGCACGCTCCCGGCTCCGGTCAGGGCGGCGAGCGGCACCGCGATCACGCCCATGTAGTAGGTGTGTCCGCCGACGCTGCCGGCGCTGAAGACCAGGAAGTACAGGGCGAGCCAGGCGGTCCACAGCAGGTACCCGGCGCGCAGCCGGTCGGTGCGGGGCCGTCCCCGGCACCACAGCAGTCCCAGGACCGCGGCCACGGCGGCGAACGGGTAGAACCAGCCGGTCTGGGAGGCGAGCGACGTGCCGAACATCTTCGACCAGCCGTTCTGGTCGTCACCGAACCCGCCGACGGCCTGTCGGCCGTTCCCCGCGCGGGCAGCCGTGGCCCCGGCGGCCGGCACTCCACGGGAGTCCCGGACAGAACCGCCGTTCCAGGCGCCGCGCGCCCCGGCCGCGCCGGACGTCCCGGTGCCGCCGCGCGCCCCAGCACCGGGATGCTGCCCGATACCCGCGGCGCCCGTGCCGCCCGCCACGCCGAATGTGTGTCCGGCGCCGCCGTGACCGCCTCCGCCGCCCTGGGTCGCGCTCACGCTGCCCGTGGAGGCCGCGCTGATGCCGAGCGAGGAGAAGCGGTTCAGGAAGTTGTAGCCGACCACCATGCTGAACGCGGAGTTGTTGGTGGTGCCATCCACATACGGCCGGTCCTTGGCCGGGGTGAGGGTGACGGCGAGCATCCACGACGCCGACACGGCCGTCATCACCGCAGCGGACACGCCGAGGTGCACCAGGCGCCGGCGCAGCGTGAGCGGTGCGGACAGCGCGTAGACCAGGGCGAGCGCCGGCAGTACGGCCCACGCCTCCAGCATCTTGGCCTGGAAGCCGAGGCCGACCCAGACACCGGCGGCCAGCAGCGGGCGCAGCCGGCCGTCGCGGGCGGCGCGCTGGGTGGCCTCCGCCGCCAGCAGCAGACACAGGGTGAACGCGGGATCCTCCACCGCGGTGCGGAACAACCCGACCGCCACAGGGGTCACCAGGAAGGCCGTGCAGGCGATCAGCGCCGCGTGCACACCGGCCCAGCGGCGCACCATGCGGTGCAGGACGAGCAGACTGGCCACGCCCTCCAGGACCTGCGGCAGGACCAGGGCCCAGGGATGGAATCCGAAAAGTCTCGCGGAGAGCGCCTGCGGCCAGAGGAATCCCGGCAGTTTGTCGAGGGTGATGGAATTCCCGGGGTCGAAAGAGCCGTAGAAGAACGCCTTCCAGCTCTCCGTCATGCTGCGGGCGGCGCTCGCATAGAAGGTGTGGTACTGGCTGTGGTCGATGCCCCAGCCGTAGAGAACGGCGGCGAGCACGGTGAGGAGCAGCAGCACCGGACGCGCGTACGCGGGCTCGTCCGCCGGGGATCGCCAGGGTGCGCGGCGGAGGGCACCGGTGGGCGCGGTTGCGTCGAGGACTTTCGTGGCCATGGGCAGCAGTGTTGGTCAACCGCGCGCCCCGACCGCGCCCGTACGGCCCCCTTCAAGGAAACTCTCACCACCCCCAGGGCATCTCTTTAATCACACAACTTCGAATTTGCAGCAGAAAAGTACGCTCCTTACCTGCGCCTGGACTCCGCCGTACACAGGAATTCGACAGCTGTCCCACAGGTGCCGGTCAGCCACCGAGCACCCCGGGCAGGGCCAGTGCTCGCGCGCAGTTCGCGGGCCCGGCCGTGCAGCTCGTGTTCGTCGAGGCTGCCGTACCGGTCGAGCAGCACGCCCGCGCACGCGAACAGTGCGGCCTTCACCCCGGCGTGCCCGAGGATGTAGAGGGCGACCCCGTCGTCGCCCTGCGGGGTGAGGATGCCGATGCCCACGAGGAACAGGCCCGTGTGGGCGATGGTGGAGTAGGCCAGGAGGCGCTTGATGTGCCGCTGGTACCAGCACATGACGGCGCCGGTCGCGGCCGTGAGCGTGCCGAGCGTCACCAGGGCCCGGGTCAGATCGGTGGCGGGGATGCCGCCGGGTCCGGCGAAGACGGTGCCGTACACCCGCCAGACGCCGTAGACGACGAGTTCGACCATCACGCCGGACAGCAGCATGCAGACCGGGGTGGGGGCGACGGCATGGGCGTCCGGGAGCCAGAAGTGGAAGGGGGCGGCGGCCGCCTTCACCAGCAGCCCGGTCAGCACGAGGACGAAGGAGGCGAGGACGAGGGCGTCCGCTCCGCCGTGTCCCGCCGCCGCGTCGAGACCGCGCCCGATCTTCGTCATGGCCAGCTCGCCGGTGCGGGCGTACAGCAGGGCGATGCCCATCAACAGGGCGTAGGCGCCGAGGGAGTTGATGACGCCGAAGGTCAGCGCGCCCTGTACGGCCTTCGGGTCGTCGATGCGGTAGCCGGTGAGCGCGTATGCGGTGACGCTCATCAGCTCGAAGAAGACGAACGCGTTGAACAGGTCGCCGGCGATGGCGAACCCGCACATGCCGCCCTGGAACACCAGCATCAGCGCGGTGAAGGCGCCGGGGTGACCGCGCGGCGGTTCGTCGAAGTAGCGCCAGGAGTAGGCGAGTGCGGCCAGCGTCAGCACGGAGAACAGGGCGGCCATGCCGAGCGAGGGTCCGTCGCCGACCACGACGATGCCGACGCTCTCGCCGCCGACGGGCAGCCAGCCGCCGACCCACTCCACCATCGGCGGCGAGGAGTTCGGCAGCAGCACCAGGGCCAGGGCGGCCGTACCGCCGGAGACCACGAAACCGGCGACCTCGGCGGCGGTCCGGGGCAGATGGCGGCCGGCGGCCGACAGCAGGGCGGCGCCGAGCAGGGGGATGGCGACGAGCAGCGGGAGCAGGTGGTGCATCAGCCGCGCAGCTCCCGCAGTTCGTCGGGGTCGACCGTGCCGTGCCGCTTGGCGATCTGCAGGACGAGCGAGAGCAGCAGCGCGGTGGCGGTGGCGCCGACGACGATGTCGGTGAGGGTGAGCGCCTGGACGAGCGGGTCGACCACCGGGCGGGAGCCGGGCTCGAGGTCGGAGAAGACGGGTGCGGTGGCGCCGTCCCGGTAGCCGACCGCCAGCAGCAGCACATAGGTGGAGGACTGGCAGACCGCGAGGCAACCGACGGCGTGGATGAGGTTTCGGCTGGTGGCGAGGCCGTAAGCGCCGGCCAGGAAGACGTAGGCGGCGACCAGGTGGGGAAGGACGTGCATCACGGTGGTCAACTCCCGTGCTCCTCCTCGATCTCGACGGCCTGGTCCAGGAAGTTCGCGAGCAGCACGACGACCGCGCTGGCCACCTCCATGCCGATGGCCGCGTTCAGCAGGGGGACGGTGCCGCCGGAGGACAGGGTGTTGAAGGTGCCGTACGGCAGCAGCGTGTTGGCGAGGAACGCGGTGCCGGCCAGGACTCAGGCGACGCCCAGCACGAGGTAGCAGGAGACGGCGAGCGCGTCGGAGGTCTCGAAGGCGGTGATCGGGCGGACGCGTTCCAGCGCGCGGTAGTCGGCGCCGAGGTACAGCAGGTGCAGGGCGGTCGCGGCGACGACTCCGCCCTGGAAGCCGCCGCCGGGGCTGAGCTGGCCGTGGGCGATGACGTAGAGGCCGGTGACCAGGGCGACGGGCAGCACGATCAGGGTGTAGCGGCGCACCGGGCGGGCCACCTCGGCGGGTTGCGGCTGTGCGCGGTGCTCGTCGCGGGCCTGGCGCAGCAGCACCACGCAGCCGAGCACGGCGGAGAACAGGATGGTCATCTCGCCGAGGGTGTCGTAGGCACGCTGGTCGAAGTTGACGGAGGCGATGGTGTTGGCGGTGTGCCGGGTGAGGGAGGCGTGCACGGCCCGGGTGCCGTACGGATGGCTCCGGCCGCCGAAGCCGGGCAGGTCGAAGCAGGCCGCGACGCCGCGACGAGCAGGGCGGCCAGGCCGGTGCCGCCGACGGCCGGCAGGGTGAGGCGCAGCCGGTTCACCGCGCGCCCTCCTTCGCACGGCCACGTCGTCTGACCTTGCGCACGCTCAGCATGATGAGCAGCGGGGTGAGCGCGGAGCCGACGGCCAGCTGGGACAGGCCGACGTCCGGGGCCTGGAACACGGTGAACAGCACGGCGAGGACGGTGCCGAGCACGGACAGCACCAGTGCCTGTCGGGCGGGGTCGCGCTGGAGCACGGCGGCGGTGGCGGAGGCGGCCGTCAGGAGCAGCGCCACGACGATCACGGCGTCGTCCATGCCGCACCTCCGCCCGACCTGGCTGACGGCACGTCAGCCATCGCACGGCCCTCCGCCCACCGCGGGACGGGGGCGACGGCCCCGGCACACTCCCGCAACGGCCCGGCAACCGCATCCGTCACGCCACATCCCCTTGACCGCACCGCGCGCGTATTCGCCGCCGCGCGCCCCTTGGCTCCGCCCCAGCGCGTGTCAGCCACCCCGCACCCCCCCGGAAGCCGCCGGACAGAGCGCGTGAGGCGATCACGTTGCCGGTGATCAGGAGGGCGCCGATGACCAGGAGCTTCACCATGGCGCGGCCGGGGCCGGTGGCGGCGCAGACGGCGGCCACGACCGCCGCGCTCAGTGCGGCGGCGGTCCAGGTCAGCCCCCAGGCGCTCGGCCGCTCGCCCTCCAGTTCGTCCGAGAGGAGCCGGGCGAAGACGAGTGTGCCGATCGGGCCGAGCAGGGCCAGCAGCAGGGCGAGGTCGACGTAGGCCGGGCGGCCGTAGCCCTGGGAGAGCAGCAGCAGGGCCGGGCACAGGGCCGGGGTGCCCATGTTCTGGGCGACGACCCGGCGGGCCGGTGCTGACACCCCACAGGGCGGCCGCCCCTCCCCCGCCCAGTTCGACGGTCGCCGCGAGGATCCAGCCGTTCACCGCCAGGTCACCGCCCGCCGGCCGGCCCGTGCCAGCAGCGCCCCGACCGCCGCGGCGCACCCGCCGACGACCCGTTCCAGGGTGTCGACCGAGGTGATGAACACCAGCCACAGCACTGCCAGCGCGCCCCACCACACCAGGAGTTCACCGAGGACGAGGAGGACCGTGCGTGGCGCCGTGCGCCGGGTCATCCGCCACCTCCTCGGTCCGCTCTGCACACATGCGCGGCGATCTGTCCGATGCGCCGCTCGGGGCATCCAAGCACCGCCGGGCCCTGCAGGGGCGGCGGCACGCGGGTCCGCAACCGGAGTGCCCCGGGAGCGACCTGCGCCTGAAGGAGCCTCCCGGCAGCAGCCGACTGACCATACGTCAGCAACAGGTCCGTACCAGGGTATTGACGCCGCCTTTTCTCACTTCTTAAATCAAGAGGCATCTCACCCCCCACGCAGATACCCGGAGAGACATGACCTCCCCACGCCTGCTCCGCAGATGCCTCCTCGCCGCCCTGTCCGCCGTCCTGGTCGGGTCCGCCGCCGTCGGCCCGGCACGGGCCCGGGCCGCCGCGCCCACGGCGACCGTCACCACCTTCTCCGACACCTTCGACGGGCCCGCGGGCTCCCCGGTCGACTCCTCGAAGTGGAATCTGGAGACCGGCGACAACGTCAACAACCATGAGCGGGAGTACTACACGTCCGGCACGAACAACGCGGCCCTCGACGGCCAGGGCCACCTGGTGATCACGGCCCGCAAGGAGAACCCGGCCGGCTACCAGTGCTGGTACGGCAGCTGCCAGTACACCTCGGCCCGGCTGAACACGGCCGGGAAGTTCGACGCCCGGTACGGGCACGTCGAGGCGCGGATGAAGATCCCGCGCGGGCAGGGCATGTGGCCGGCGTTCTGGATGCTGGGCACGCCCGTGAACTGGCCCGACTCGGGCGAGATCGACGTGATGGAGAACGTCGGGTTCGAGCCCTCGACCGTGCACGGCACCATCCACGGCCCCGGCTACTCCGGCTCCGGCGGCATCGGCGCGGCCTACACGTTGCCGAACGGACAGGCCTTCGCGGACGGCTTCCACACCTTCGCCGTGGACTGGGCCCCCGGCTCGATCACCTGGTCCGTGGACGGGACCGTCTACGAGCGGCGCACGCCCGCCGACCTGGGCGGAAAGACCTGGGTGTTCGACAACAAGCCGTTCTTCCTGATCCTGAACCTGGCCGTCGGCGGCTACTGGCCCGGCGATCCGGACGCCGGCACACAGTTCCCGCAGCAACTGGTGGTGGACTCGGTGTCGGTGACGACGAGCGACAGCGCGGCCGGGGTCCCGATACGGGGCCTGGCCGGCAAGTGCGTGGATGTGGCCGGGGCGAACCCGGCGAACGGCACACCGGTCCAGCTCTACGACTGCAACGGCACGGCAGCCCAGCAATGGACGGTCGGCTCGGACGGCACGATCCGGGCGCTCGGCAAGTGCCTGGACGTCACGGGCAACGGCACCGCGGACGGCTCCACGGTCCAGCTGTGGGACTGCACCGGCGGCCCGAACCAGAAGTGGACGGTGACGGGGGCGCACGACATCGTCAACCCGCAGGCGAACAAGTGCCTGGACGTGACCGGGAACAACTCGGCCAACGGCACACGCCTGCAGATCTGGACGTGCACGGGCGGCGCCAACCAGAAGTGGACGGTCGGCTGAGCCGTCGCCTCAGTGCAGCGTCCAGGTGTACTTGCCGCCGCCCACCCAGCGGACCGTGTCCGGGTCGTCCATGTCGTGGATGGGGATGCCGTAGGCGGCGGCGGTCTCCAGCACATCGGTGACCGTCCTGGCCGCACCGACCACCTGACCGTCGATCTCGATGATCCTGAAGGGCGGTTCGCCCGGCTTGCCCGGGCACACCCCGTGCACCAGAACCCGCGGATGGGCGATGTGGGGAACACCTTGTTCGGTCATGCAATTCAGCGTAGAACGCTATGCGGGCGGACGGCTCATCCGCGGGACCCGTCCAGGAGACATCACTGCCGGCCGGCCGGAGCGGCGCCTCCTGCACGGGCGCACCGTCTCAGAGACTTCGCCAGTCGTCGCTGGTCAGGCGCGAACCGGCCGGCGGGCCCATACGGAGCATGCCGCCGTCGCCCTGCCGGATCATGTGCCGAGCCGCGTGCTGCCCGCACAGGCCCGCACCGGAACGGGGCGCGTGGTGGCTGGTCGCGCCCGCGCGGCGGAGCCGCATGTCGCCGCCTCCCCGCGCCCGCGACCGGCATCCGTCGCACCCTGGGGTGCATGGAACCCGTGACCGCCCTGGACCGGATCGCGTTTCTGCTGGAGCGGGCCTTGGCTCCCACCTACCGGGTGAAAGCCTTTCGTACCGCCTCCCGGACGCTGGCCGCCCTGCCCGCGGACGAGGTTGCCGAGCGGGCGGCGGCCGGGACCCTCGAGGCGCTGAAAGGGGTCGGGCCGAAGACCGCGCAGGTCGTCAGGGAAGCGCTGGCCGGGGAGGTGCCCGGTTATCTGCGGAAGCTGGAGGAGGAGGCCGGGGCGTCGGTCGGGGCGGAGGCTGCCGGGGCCGGGCTGCGGGCGATGCTCCGCGGGGACTGTCACACCCACTCGGACTGGTCCGACGGGGGCAGCCCGATCGAGGAGATGGGGCGGACCGCGGCCGAGCTGGGCCATGAGTGGACGGCGCTGACCGACCACTCCCCCCGGCTGACCGTGGCCCGCGGCCTGTCGCCGGAGCGGTTGCGGAAGCAGCTTGCGGTGGTGGCGGAGCTGAACGCGCGCTGGGCGCCGTTCCGGCTGCTCACCGGCATCGAGTGCGACATCCTCGAGGACGGCTCGCTGGACCAGGAACCGGAGCTGCTGCAGCAGCTGGACGTGGTCGTGGTGTCGGTGCACTCCAAGCTGCGGATGGACGCCCGGTCGATGACCCGCCGGATGGTGGCCGCCGTGCGCAGTGAGCACGCCGATGTGCTCGGGCACTGCACCGGGCGGCTGGTGACGGGCCGGGGACGGCCGGAGTCGGAGTTCGACGCGGACGCGGTCTTCGCCGCCTGCGCCGAGTCCGGTACGGCCGTGGAGATCAACAGCCGGCCCGAGCGGCTGGACCCGCCCCGCCGGCTGCTGCGCCGGGCCGTGGAGGCGGGGGTCCTGTTCTCCGTCGACACCGACGCGCACGCGCCCGGCCAGCTCGACTGGCAGATCCTCGGTTGCGCACGGGCCGAGGAGTGCGGGGTGCCCGCCGATCGGGTGGTGACCACCTGGTCCGCCGACGAGCTGCTGGACTGGACGCGGGAGGGGCGGGTGCCGGCCCGCGCGGCGGGTTCCTGACCTGCCCGGCGTGGCACCCGGCTCGCGCAGCGGTCTCCGGCGTCGCCGGGACCCTCGTCGACGCCGACCACCTGCACGGACCGCTGGACGGGAGCCCACTGGCGTGAGCATCATGGGAGTGGTGCAGGTCACATGGCCGACCGGAACACCATGGGGTGGTTGCCCGTTGAACTAACCGTGGGTACGGATGGGGCAGTGTCCCCGGGCCTCACCTTTTGCCCACAGGGACGATCGTTCGGCTGAAGCCCTGTGGAGCCTTTCGCCGAGAGGCGACCGCCATCCGTGCCCACCACCTGACCGCCCCGGTCGTGAATCCCCCGTCACGGCCGGGGCCCTTTCGTGTTCACCGGCCGGCCGCTCCGGCACCGGCCGGCTCGCCGCTGCGGACGACCCCGGCCTGGATGAACTCCCGCAGATCGGCCGTGAGCCGTGCGGCGTGCGTGACGAACAGGCCGTGGCCGCCGTTCTCGTACACCTTCAGGGTGGCATCCGGCAGCAGCCGGGCCGCCCGCTCACCGGTGAGGGCCAGCGGCGCGGAGGCGTCGTGCGTACCGTGCACCACCAGCACCGGCAGGTCCAGCGCGGGCAGTTCGCCGGCCAGGTCCAGCGCGGCCACCACGGCCCGGATGCCGTTCGCGGCCCGCGGAGTGGCGTCCAGGCAGCAGTCGATCAGGGGGCGGACGTAGTGCGGGGACACCTGGTTGCCGGGCCGGTGGACGGCGAAGAAGTCGTCGGCCAGAGCGGTGAAGTACGCCGCACGGTCCCGCCGGAACACCTCGTCGTCGGCCCGCACGTCCGCCGGATCCCAGCCGTCCGGGGTGCCCGGCGAGCGGACGACCCCGGGACTGACCCCGGCGACGAGGGCGACGCGGGCCACCCGGCCCCCGCCGTGCCGGGTCAGGCAGCGGATCACCTCGCCGCTGCCGACCGAGTGGCCGACCAGCGTGACCTCGCGCAGGCCGAGGTGGTCGAGCAGGCCGTGCAGGTCGTCGGCGAGGGTGTCGAGGTCGTATCCGTTCCAGGTGTCCTCGGAGCGTCCGTGGCCCCGCCGGTCCAGCGCCACGCAGCGGAAGCCGGCCTCCGCGAGCGGCAGCGTCTGGTACTCCCACATCTCGTGGCCGAGGTAGGCGCTGGCGGCGAAGACGGCGACCGGGCCGGCGGCCGGGCCGTGGTCGATGTAGTGCAGACGGGTGCCGTCGACGGGGCTCTCGAAGTACGGCATGGGTGCCTCCTCGGCGGTGGGGTCTGGTGCGACGTCTCTCGGTCGCGCTGACGTCCTCGATGCTCCCCGGACTCCGCGCACCGGTCGATTACCCGCCACGTCATGGCCGGGTGTGCGCGCGCCCGGGCCCGGGTACCCGGCCGGTCGGCCGGAGCGTGGGCCGAGAGGAGCCGAGGGTGAGCAGCGCAGCGGGCAGCAGGGTCGTCGTCACGGACGCCACCGGCAATGTCGGCACAAGCGTGGTGCGGTTGCTCTCGGAGGACCCGGACATCGCGTCGGTGCGCGGACTGGCCCGGCATACGCCGCCCTGGTCGCCGCCGAGGACCGAGTGGTCCGCGGTCGACCTCGCCTCCGCACAGGCGAACCTCGCCGAGCGTTTCGAGGGCGCCGCCGCGGTGGTCCATCTGGCCTGGGCGTTCCAGCCGACGCACGATCCGGCGGTCACCTGGCGGACCAATGTGCTCGGCGGTATCCGGGTGTTCGAGGCGGTCGCCGCGGCGCGGGTTCCGGTGCTGGTGCACGCCTCGTCCGTGGGCGCGTACTCGCCCGGCCCGATGGACCGCGCGGTGGACGAGTCCTGGCCGACCCACGGGTGGCCGGACGCCGCCTACTGCCGGGAGAAGGCCTACCTGGAGCGCGCGCTGGACGTGTTCGAGCGGGACCACCCCGGGGTGCGGGTGGCGCGGATGCGCCCGGCGTTCCTGTTCAAGCGGGAGTCCGCGAGCGAACAGCGGCGGATCTTCGGCTGGCGTTTCCTGCCGGGTCCGCCGGCCCGGCAGGAACTGCTGCCGTTCCTGCCGGACATCCCGGGGCTCAGGGTTCAGGCGCTGCACACGGACGACGCCGCCGAGGCCTACCGGCCGGCACTGCACTCGGACGGCGCGCGGGGTGCCTTCAACCTCGCCGCGGACCCGCCGCTCGACGCCGGCGTGCTCGGCGAGCTGCTGGGCAGCCGCCCGGTACGGCTGCCGCGTACGGCGGCCCGGTCGGCGATCGCCGCCGCCTGGGGCCTGCACCTGCTCCCGGCGTCCCCGCACTTGTTCGACGCGGTGCTCCGGCTGCCGCTCATGGACTGCGGCCGGGGCCCACACCGAGCTGGGCCGGCAGCCGCGGCATGGCGACCGAGGTGCTGCACGAGTTCCTCGACGGCCTGCGGGAGGGCGCCGGGATGGACACCGAGCCGATGCGCGGGCGCAAGGTCGGCTGACCCGCCGCGCGCCCGGGCCGAGGGGAGAACGCCATGGCCGCACAACGAGAGCCGGAGCCGGACCGCGACACGGGCCCCGTCCCGAGGGACATGCCCGACCAGCAGGCGGGTGCCGGCAAGGACCCGTGGGAGGTCACCCCGGAAAAGCCGCGCAAGCAAGAGGCGACCCCGGCGGCGGACGCGCCGGACGCGGACGAGCCATCCGGCTGAGCGGCGGCCTGCACGGCGGCCGGCGTCGTGCCGCGGGAGGCCGTCGGTCGTGTGCGGCGCCGTCGGAGCTGGTCGCACCCGCGCGGCGGAGCCGCATGTCGATACAGCCCCGTGCCCCCTACGGAGCGCTGCGGTCCTGGCGCATTCAAGCACAGTCGCCACTGCGGGCAGTCGCGCCGCTGGGGGCGGCACGGGGCGCAGCGGCACCCGGCCAGCCGGCGCGGTAACCGGGTCTTCAGTACCGGGCGCTGCGCAGCCGACGGGTCGCCTACCGCGGTGTCCTCTCCCGCAGCGCCGCGCGCCACGCCGGCAGGCGATCCTCGGTGAGCGGTTCCGGGCGGCGGCCGCCGCTGGTGAAGAAGTCGGCCAGCGGCAGGATCGCCGCGCCGACGGTGACCGCGTCCGGGCCGAGCCGGCCGAGGTCGATGGTGACCTTGCCGGCCGGATGACGCAGGGCGTACGTCGTCGCGTGCCGCCGTACGGCCGGCAGGACGCGGGCGCCCAGCTGGAGCCCGGCCCAGCCGCCGATGAGGATCCGCTCGGGCTGGAAGAGGTTGATCAGGTCGGACAGGCCGGCTCCGAGGTACTCGGCGGTCTCCTCCAGGACGGCCCGCGCGACCGGGTCGGGCTCGGCGCCCTCGGCCGGGTACGCGGCGGCGAGCATCGCGGTGAGGGCTGTCTCCTCCTCGGTGCCCTCGGGCGGCCGGCCGCCCTCCTCCCGCCAGCGGGCGAGCAGCGACTCGGCGCCCGCATAGGCCTCCAGGCACCCGAGCGCTCCACAGCGGCAGCGGCGTCCGCGCACCCGCACGGTCAGGTGCCCCCACTCCACCGCCCGCCCGTTCTCCACCTCGGGTGTGACCACGCAGGCGCCCACGCCGGAGCCGAAGAGCACGACCACGGCGTTGCGGGCCCCGCGTCCCGCGCCGAACCACATCTCCGCCTGGCCCAGCGTCTTGGCGCCGTTGTCGATGAAGTACGGGATCTCTTCGGGGAGCCGTGAGGCCGAGCGGAGCAGCTGCTCCAGCGGTACGGCGTCCCAGCCGATGGTCTGCCCGTGGACGACGGCGCCCTGCTCCGGGGTGTGTTCGACGATGCCGGGGACGCCGACGCCGACGCCGAGCAGCCGCTCGGGCACGGCCTGTTCGGCGCCCAGGACCTCGGCGATGCCGTCGCGGATGTGACCGGCGATCACCTCGACGTCGTAGCCCTGCGGGGCCAACCGGCGCTCGGTGCGGGCCAGTTCGGTCAGGGCCAGGTCGAACAGCTCGACGCGGACACGGGTTTCGCCGACGTCGACGCCGATCATCTGTCCGCTGCCCGGGGCGACGCGCAGCAGGGTGCGGGGCCGACCGCCGTCGGAGTCGACGCTGCCGGCCTCCTCGACCAGACCGTCCGCGATCAGGTCGGCGACCACGTTGCTGACCGAGCCGGAGCTCAGGCCGGTGGCCGAGCCCAGCTCGAAACGGCTGAGGGGGCCGTCGAAGTAGAGCTTCTGCAGCACCGCCGTGCGGTTGCCCCGCCTGAGGTCGCGTACCGTGCGTCCGTTGCGCCCCGCCATGCGGCTCCCTTCACGAACCGTGTCCGACCTGCAACATACCTCTTCGGGCAGGCGGAAGGCGAGATTCTCCCAACCCTTAGTTCATGATCTGAGCTAAGCGGCTCAGCCCGCCGCGTACACGTCCTCCACGTAACGCCCCTCAGCCACCAGCGAGTCGAGCCAACGACCGGCCGCCGCCTCGTCGGCACCCGGGGTCCGTTCCTGGTACAGCGAACGGAAGGCCGCGCGGACGCCCGGCGCCATCCGGGCGCCGTCGCCGCAGACGTAGACCCGCGCACCGCGCTCCAGCAGCTCCCAGACCTCGTCGGCCTCGGCGGCGATGCGGTGCTGCACGAAGGCGGCCCCGTTCTCGGGCGCGGCGCTGAAGGCAGGTCGCAGCGAGATCGCGCCGGAGGTCTCCGCGGCCCGCAGCTCCCCGGCGTGCAGGAAGTCGGCGTCGGGGGCGTCGCAGCCGAAGTACAGCAGGGCGGGCGGGAGTTCGGCCCCTGCGGCGCGGACCGCGACGCGGTCGGCGACGGCTCCGCGGAACGGGGCGAGTCCGGTGCCGGCGGCGACCATCACGACCGGTGCCGAGGCGTCGATCCGGAAGGCCTCGCGGCAGGGCTGGACGCGTGCGTACACGGTGTCGCCGGGCCGGAGGGTCGCGAGGTGGCCGGAGCCCGTGCCCCGGTAGCGGCCCCGTCCGGAGCGGGCGGGGGCGTCGAGGACCGAGATCATGAGGTCCACCCGGCCCGCGTCGACGGCCGGAGAGGAGGACACCGAGTAGTGGCGGGGCCGCAGCGGGGTCAGCAGGTCGAGCAGGAGCGGCCAGCCGAGCGCGCCGCGCAGGGCGGGGTGGTCCTCGGCGAGTTCGAGCAGGGTCCGCGGATCGTCCTCGGTCAGGGCGGCCAGCGCGGCGCGTTCGGGCGGGCAGGGGTTGGCCTCGGCGAGCAGAGCCAGCTGCCGGGCCGTGGGCCGCTCCTGCAACTCGACGTGGTGCGTGAGGAGTTGCCGTACGGTCAGCGGGCGGTCCACCGCGAGGCCGTCGCGGCGCGAGCGGGTGGCCCGGATGTCCAGGACGGCGTCGGGGTCGAGGCCGAACGCGGCGACGGCACGGTCCACCAGGTCAGGGACATTGGCGGGCAGCACGGTCAGGTGGTCGGCGGTGCGGTAGGTGACGCCCCCGGGGAGCGCGATGCGCAGGAACCGCTTGGTGCGCGGATATGCGGGCGCGGTGAGGTCGTACGCCTCCGTCACGGTCATCGGGACGAGGCCGTGCCGCTCGGCCAGGGCGTCCAGCGGGCCGCCGGTCAGCGTGCGGACCTCGTAGTCGGTCGTGGGCTCCTCCGTCGAGGCACCGGCGTCGGGATCGCCGTACTCCGTCAGCAGCGCGGTGCGCAGCCGGGCCGTGAACTTCCGTACCGTGCCGCTCAGATCGCCGGAGGCGTCGGCGGCGGCCCGGTCGGTCAGGCGGGTGGCGCCCAGTTCGGCGAGGCGGGCGTCGATGCGGGTGGGAACCTGCTGGTAGGTGGCGGCCCAGTTGCGGTCGCCGACGCCGAGGACGGCGTAGGTCACGCCGGTCAGGTCGGAGGTGCCGTCGAGCCAGGCGCTGAAGGCCGTGGCGTCGTCGGTGGGGCGGCCGTTGTAGGACGCGGCGGTGATGACCACGGCCCGGTCGGTGGGCAGGCCGTCCGCGTACGTGTCCAGGGCGGCGATCTCGGTGGCGCAGCCGACGGCGGCGGCCTCGTCGGCGAGCTGGGCGGCGAAGGCGCGGCAGGTGCCGTAGTTGCTGCCGTGCAGGAAGAGGACGCCGGTGCCGGGGCGGACCCGGGCGGGGAGGGTGTCCGCGGCCGCGGTCTGCTCGTCCCGCACGGGCAGGGCGCCCGGCAGCGAGGCGTGTGCGCGGTCGGCGGGGGTGCGCGGGGTGAGGGTGAGGGTGAAGCCCTCGGGCTTGAGGGTGAGGGTCTCCTTCACGGTGAGCCGGTAGTCGGCGTGGTCGTGCAGCCGGTAGCGGTGGACCAGCATGGCGAGCAGCATGGTCGCCTCGTGCAGTGCGAACTGCCGTCCGATGCAGGCGCGTTCACCGGTGCCGAAGGGCTTGAAGGCGTGCACCGGGCGGGCCGCCTCCGCCTCCGAGGTGAACCGCTCGGGGTCGAACAGCTCCGGGTTGTCGCCCCACACGGGCTGCCGGTGCAGCATCGGGGTGAGCACGGTGACGGCCTGGCCGGCCGCGAGCGGGATCCGGCCGCCGAGCAGGGTGTCCTCGCGGGCATGGCGGCTGAAGGCGGCGGCCGTCGGCCACAGCCGGAGCGCCTCGTTGAGCACCTGGCGGGTGTAGGTGAGCCGGCCGATGTCGTCGTACGACGGCTCCGGGTCGGCCGCGCTGCCCCAGAGCGCGTCGGCCTCGCGCTGCACCAGCCGCAGCACGGCGGGGTGTTTGGCGAGGTAGTACAGGGCGAAGGACATCGCGCCGGAGGTCGTCTCGTGTCCGGCGATGAGGAAGGTGATGACCTGGTTGCGGATGTTGGCGGCGTCCAGCGTGGTGCCGTCGACGGGGTGCGGCGCGCTGAGCATCAGCCCGAGCAGGTCCTCGGCACCGCTCTGGTCGGTGCCGGCACGGGCGGCGATGACGTCGTCGACGACCTGGGCGAGGTAGTCGGCGTCGGCCCGGAAGGCAGCGTCGGCGGCGGAGTGGTCCTGGCCCGGGGTGCGGGCGAGCCGGAGCATGCTCCACTCCAGGCAGCGGACCATCGCCTCCACGAAGGGGTGCGGCTCGTCGCGTCCGAAGGAGCCGAAGTCGTATCCGAAGCCTGCCAGACCGATGGTGTCGAGGGTCATGCGGGTCATGTCGTCCGGCACGTCGACGGGCCGTCCGGCCTGCACCGCGCGGTCCCAGGAGTCGATGAGCCTGCGGGCCACCTTGAGCATGACCGGGTGGTAGGTGCGCATCGAGCCGAGCGCGAAGGCGGGCATCAGAATGTCGTGCGCCCTGGCCCAGTTGGGCTCGTCGTTGTACGCCGTGAACAGGCCGTCGGCGGTGAATTCGCGCACGTTCTGCAGCGCGGGCCCGATGTGCTTGGCGAACCGCTCCTCGTCGGCGAGGTCCGCGACCAGGTCGGCGTCGGCGACGAACAGCGCGTCCCGGCCGTGCAGCCGGCGCACGAGCACCGGGCCGTGGGCCCGCATCAGGTCCATGACCTGCTGCAGGGGGGTGCGGCCGGGACCGGTGGCGGTGATGTCGACGACGGGGACGCCGGGCAGGGTGCCGGCCGGGTCGGGGTGCAGGGCGGTGGGGGGCAGGGCGGTGGGGGGCATGGCGCGACAACTGCCTTTCGCGGTAACGGGGTACTGGCGGTAACGGCGTACTGCGTCCCAGCCTCATCGACCGACGGGACGCCCTCGGGCCACGGCACTACACGATCGCGCAGTCAAATCTCGGTTGCGGGCCTTGCGCCGGCCGCGGCCCACGGGCAGGTCACCGCGCACCGGGCGCGCGGTTTGCCGCCGACCTGGATCTTCGTCTTGGATGAGGGGGTGGCTCGGCACTTCGGGAGGTGGACATGGACCTGGGGCGGGCCGACGGGGTCGTATGGCGCAACCGGGCCCTGATGCTCTTCGACCGGGTGTCGGTGCCGGTCGCCGTGTGCGATGTGTACGGCGTGGTGGTGCTGGCCAATCCCGCGATGGCGGCGGAGTGCGGTACGGCACCGGGGCGACTGCGCGGACGGGACGTACTGGACCTGTTCCGCCCGCAGGAGGCCACCCAGGTGGAGCGGATCGCGCAGGCGCTGCGGCTGCGGCACCGCTCGCGCTACCAGGTGTCGGTGCGCTGGCGGGCCCCGGGCGGCACCGAGCGGTTCGGGGAACTGACGGCGGACCCGGTCAGCGACAGCGTGGACGAGACGCCGGCCCTGCTGGTGATGCTGCGGGTGCGGGGCGAGTGCGCGCCGCCCGAACCGGAGCCGGCCCGGGTCACCCCGGTGGAGGGCCGGGTGCTGGCCCTGCTGGCCCGCGGCGCCACAACCGCGGGCGCCGCCCGCGAACTGGGCCTCAGCAAGGACGGCGTCACCTACCACCTGCGCCGCCTGTCGGCCCGCTGGAACGCCGCCAACCGCACCGAACTGGTCGCCCGCGCCTACGCGTTGGGCGTCCTGACGCCGGCAGTGTGGCCACCGGAGGCGAGGACGGCGGAGGCGGGGTAGCGCGGAGCGGCTGCCCCGGAGGAGACCGCCGGGCTGGGAGAGGCCCCAGGGGAGGGCCGGGGCCGGGGAGCCGAATAGTGAGAATCCGTACCGGGGCCGGCGCGGCCGGATGAGACCGCACCGGAAGCGTCCACGCCGGGGGCGGCCGGGCCGAGGGACGCCTGGACCGAACGGGGGGCACCGGAAGACCGCCGGAGGCGTACCGCGACCCTCAGGGCCGCCGAGAGCGCCGCCGAGGCGGCAGTTCCGGCCAAGGCCGGGATCGGCCCCACCCGCCCGGCCTTGGGGTGCGGCTCAGGCTGTTGCCGTCGACCACCCACGCCATACCGCCGGGCCGCCTACGCCGCGCCGGAAGAAGCCGCAGCCGGCGAAGCCGGGCCTACTCGGACCGCAGGCGATGGTTCCGGCTGGGCGTGGCCGAGCCGTGGCCGGGGGCCTGGGAAGTGGTCATGGCCCGGTATGCCGTGCCTGCGCCCTCGGGGGCGCCGAAGCGGGCCAGGGTGTGCCAGACCATCTTCAGGTCCTGGAGCTCGTACCGGCCCGTGCGGGCCGCGTCGCCGATCATGCGCGGGGTCAGCAGGCCGCGCTCGGCGATCAGCGCGCCGAGGTCGGCGTACTCCGGCCCCCGGTAGTCGGCGTGGCAGCGCAGTGCGGTGACGGTGAGCCGGTAGCCGGGGTGCCACTGCAGTGGGAAGGGCAGGTGCCGGGCCGCCGTCTCCACCGGGGTGCCGCGGTAGCTCGCGTCGAGCACGAGTGCCTCCACGTCCCTGGCGAGCAGCACACCGGCGTGCACATGGCTCTCGATGTAGTCGTTGAGCGGGTCCTGCTCGTCCGCCTCCGCGAGTGCGATCAGCGGCATCGCCGAGGCCACGCCGAAGTCGGTCGGCTCGGCCGCGCTGTCCGGATAGCAGAAGGTGGCCCTCTCCAGGACCGCTCCGGCGAGCCTGAGGTGTGAGGAGCCGAAGCGCGGGGCCGCGCCGACGACCTGATGACGGAAGTTCAGGGCGCCGTACAGCGGGCGCTCGGCCGGGGCCGCGTCGTCGTACGCGCCGCCGAAGATGCGGCTCTCCCAGCGGTACCGGTCGCCGCCCGGGTGCGCGGTGAGACCGCCGTTGCTGGTGCCGGTGACGTACTGGGAGTGGTAGGCGCCGTCGCGGGCCAGCGCGGCGAGGATCGGCAGTCCGCCGGAGACCCGGTCGGGGTGGAAGTTGAGGGTGATGCGCAGACCGGGGTCGAGCGGTGGGCCGTTCACCCCTGCGGCGACATGATCCAGCGCGCGTCGGGCACGCGGCGGCAACCTCTGCCGGAAATCCATTGGCCCACCCTCCCCTTGGCTACCTAGGCTAGCCATGAACCTAGACCCATTAGGTTCATGGACCCACTGGGTTCACGGCGACGAATCCGAGAGGACTCCCCCATGAGATCGCTCACCGAGCAGGACATCCGCAACTCCTTTATCAACTGCTCCAAGGGGGAGGCCAAGCGACTGACGGTGCCGCGGGACCTCGGTGAACGCCCGTGGGACGACCTGGACTTCCTCGGCTGGCGGGATCCGGGGGCACCCGACCGCAGCTATCTGGTCACCGAACGGGACAGCCGGCTCGTCGGCGTCGCCCTGCGTTTCCAGACCTCGCAGCGCGGGTTTCTGCACCGCAGCATGTGTTCGGTGTGTCTGACCACGCATCCCGGCGGCGGGGTGACGCTGATGGCGGCACGCAAGGCGGGGGCGGCGGGCCGCGAGGGCAACTCGGTCGGCCTGTACATGTGCACCGACCTGGCGTGTTCGCTGTATGTGCGGGGCAAGAAGGCACCGGAGTCCGGCACCCGGTTCGAGGAGACCCTGACGATGGAGCAGCAGATCGCCCGTACGACGGGAAATCTGTCGGCCTTCATCGACAAGCTGTACGTCTGACGGCGCCGACCGGCCGCATGCGGCCACGGCGTCCAGGACCTTGTCCGGTTCGGCCTGGCGCGAGGCCGTATGCCTGCTGGGACCGCCCCTCTATGTGGCGGTCTCCCGACCGCCGAGCAACCGCCGAGAGCACCGTACGAAGGCTTGCGGACAGGTATGGACCTCAGTCGCGGACTTTTGCCCCACCCGAGGAACGGGAACAGGCCAAGGGATGCACGACGTACGGAAGTGGACCACGGGACTGCAGCGCCTTCTGGAGCGCCGCCGGGAGCCGGTGGTCGTCCAGACACTGCGGTCGGCGACGGCGGCGACGATCGCCTACGTCATCGCCCTCCGGCTGAGCCCCGAGCCGGCCCCGCTGACCGCGCCGCTGACCGCGCTGCTGGTCGTCCAGGTGACCTTCTACGCCACCCTCACCAACGGTATCCGCCGGGTGAACTCGGTGGTCGCCGGGGTGCTGGTCGCGATCGCCTTCAGCGTGCTGGTGGGGCTGACCTGGTGGAGCCTCGCCCTGCTGATCGTGGCCTCGCTGACCGTCGGGCACCTGGTGCGGGTCGACGAGTACGTGGCGGAGGTGGCGATCAGCGCCATGCTGGTCCTCGGCGTCACCACCGTCGGGTTCACTGCCTGGGCGCGCATCGTGGAGACGCTGATCGGCGCGGTCGTCGGTACGGCCTGCAACCTGCTGCTCCCACCCCCGGTGTGGGTGGACGAGGCGGGACGGTCGATCGAGGACCAGGCGCGCCGGGTACGTCAGTTGATGCTGCGGATGGGCGAGGAGGCCGCCGGCCGGATCTCCTGGGAGCGAGCGGCCGAGCGGTTGCACGAGGCCCGGCAGCTTGACCAGCACATCACCCAGGTGGACGCGTCGCTCAGGCAGGCCGAGGACAGTCTGCGGCTCAATCCCCGGGTCAAGGAGGGGCTGCTGCACCGGGTGGTGCTGCGGACCGGTCTGGACACGCTGGAGATCTGCACGGTGGTCCTGCGGGTGCTGGCCCGTACCTTCACGGATCTGGCCAAGGCTCGTGGTTCCGAGGAGCTGTTCCCGCCTCGGGTCGGGGCGACCGTGGAACAGCTGCTGTCGGAGATCGCCGACGCGGTGGTCAGCTTCGCAGTACTGGTCACCACGCATCTGAGCGAGAACGCCGAGTCGGCGGAGGCCCGCCTGTCCGCCGAGCTGCACACGGCGGCCGGCACCCGGGACCGGCTGGCCGAGCTGATCCGGGAGGAGATCACCAAGGACGAGGAATGGGCGAACTGGCAGCTGTTCGGAGCCGTGCTCACCGAGACGACCCGGATCATCGACGAGCTCAACACCGAGCACCGCACCCGCCGCCTGTTCGAGGAGCTGGACCGGGTCTCGCGAAGGCAGCGGGCGAAGCTGCCCCGGATGACGCGGCTGCGCGAACGGCTCGGGGTGCAGGAGGAGCTGTGGCGGAACCGTGCGGGGTTCGGCGAGCGTTCTTGGTGAGGAGGCTGCCGGGCAGGGCTCGGCGCGAAGGGTGCCGGAGCCGCCGGCCCGCGCAGTGGGAGAGGCGCCGGGCGGCCGGCACGGAGTGCGAGGGGGCGAGCGGATGGCCGGTTCCGGGGTGCGGATCGAGGGGAACACACTGCGGTTGCCGGGCGGGGTGGCGGTGCGGTTCGTCCGCACGCTGCGGCTGCCGGAGACGGGCACGCATCCGCTGCCGCCCGGACTGGGCGAGTTCCCCGTCCGGCGGGTCTCCGACCACCCGGACACCGTCCCGGCCGAGTGGCGGGCACGGGGTGGCGTGATGCTGCCGGTGTATCTGCGCGAGGCGATGTGGCTGAGCTTCTCCGGCACGCGGGAGCCGGCGGCGCTGCAGGTCGGCGTCGGCAAGGTGTGCGCGGTGTCCGGCCGGCCCTGGAGCGGCCGGCTCGCCCGCGATCCGCAGAACTACCTGCCACTCCCCCGCCAGCCTTGGCTGGACGGCATCAACTCCGGCAAAGGGACGGTCCGCCAGTTCGTCGCCGTGCCGCTCGGCCTCGGTGCGACGGTGGAGGGGCAGGTCACCGGCGAGGAGGTGTGGGGCGGGGTGCAGCTGCAGTCCTTCCCGCTGAAGGAGCCGCTGCTGTCGGAGTGGCGGCGCGGTGAGCGGGCGCGGGAGGAGGCCCGGCGCAGGGCCCTGGCGGCCGGGCCGACGGGCGGGTACGGCATGCCGATGACGGCGTCCGCGCCCGGTGGCGCCCCGATGCCGGCCGCCCCCGGCGGACCCGTTCCGCCGCCCGCCGGCGGTGCCGCGCCGCGCCGGGCCGCTGCCATGGGTCTGGGTGTCGGCGGCTCGATGCGCCAGGAGGTGTACCGGGACGACCGTCCGCTGACGGACTGGTCCGAGGAGCCCGCCGGGCGGGTGTTCGTGCATCTGGTCACGCCGCCGGAGTGGCGGCGGATCACCGGCGAGGCGCCCCCGCCGTCGCCGGTCGACCGGGCGGCGTACACGAGCGCGGGCCTGCCCTGGTACGACTACTACGACGCCGATGCCGGGGATCTGGCCCCCGCGGAGCCCCTGGAGGCGGTAGAACCGGTCGGCGCATGGCTCGGGGACGACCTGGACCCGTGGCAGCCGCCGTCGGCCGGCCAGGTGACCCCGCTGAAGGACGCGCCGGGGAAGCCGGTCGAGGACGGTGAGTGGTAGAGCAACTGTCCGTTGCATCTCGCGCAACGCCCGTTGCCTGGCTTGCCCTTGGTGACGGGTTCGGGTCAAGGTGGCTGTCACGACCGGGGCAACCGACGACCTGAGGTGCGGCATGGACACGGACGACGGGCCGGTGGACGGACGCTGGAGCCGGCGCCGGTTCGTCGGCGCCGTGGCGGGTACGGCGGCCGTGGTGGCGGTGCCGTCCCCGGCGGCCCCGCAGGCCGGCACCACGGATGCGGCGGAGGAGCCCAGGGCCGCCGCACGGCCCCGCGGGCCCTCCGGTCCGCGTCCGCTGTACGTGGGCACCTACACCTCGGTCGACGGGGGCGGCACCGGCATCGGACTGGCCTCCTACGCCCCGGCGACCGGCCGGATCACCGGCTCCGGGACGCTCACCGGCGTCCCCGACCCGTCGTACCTCGCCGTGCACCCGGACGGCCGCACGCTGTACGCGGTGGACGAGCGCCAGGACGGCGGCGTGACGGCCGTACGCCTCGCCGACCGGCAGGTGCTCGGCACTCGTGGCACGGGCGGCGCGGGCCCGTGTCATCTGTCGGTGCATCCCTCCGGACGCTGGCTGCTGAGCGCCAACTACGGTTCGGGCAGTGTCGCCGTGCACCCGGTCGACGCCTCGGGCGCCCTCGGCGAGCGCACCGACCTCGTCACGCACACCACCCCGTCACCCGGACCGGGTCAACAGGGGCCCCACGCACACCAGTTCATCACCAGCCCGGACGGCGGCCATGTCCTCGCGGTCGACCTCGGCACCGACACCGTCTACAGCTACCGCCTGGACGAGGCGAAGGGCACGCTGACGGAGGTGTCACGGGCGCAGACCCGGCCCGGGGCGGGACCGCGGCATCTGGCCTTCCATCCGGGCGGCCGGTACGCCTATCTGGCCAACGAGGTGGACGACACGGTCGCCGTCTGCGGCTACGACCCCGCCTCCGGGCGGCTGACGATCGGCGAGCCGCAGTCCACGGGTTCGGACGGCGGCACCAACTACCCGGCACAGTTCGCCGTGTCGGCGGACGGCGGGTACGCGTTCCTGGCGAACCGGGGACACAACAGCCTCGCGCGGTACGCGGTCGAGGCCGACGGCGCACGGCTGCGGCTGCTCGGCACGGTGCCGGTGGGCGGGGACTTCCCGCGGCAGATCGCTCTCTCGCCGGACGGCGGGCTGCTGTTCGCGGCGAACCAGCGCTCGGGGACGGTCACCGTCTTCCACGTGGACGCCGGCAGCGGCGAGCTGCGGTCGGCCGGCGAGCCCTTCACCTCGCCCGTCGCCGTCTGCGCGCTGCCGCTGTAGCGGCCTGTCCGGCGGACCATGCCACGCACGCGGGGGTTCACCCCGCTCGGGGCCGATCAGGCGCCGCTGCCTCCCTGTGCCTCGAACCGCCGGACGGGCCCTCGCGCGCGGGGGCAGGCAGCGGCGGCGGCCTGGGCCAGCAGGGCGTGCATCCGCTCGGTGAGCTGCGCGACGTCGTCGGCGGGCGTGTGGAAGGGCAGCCGTACGTCGCCGTGGGCGCGGGTGCGCTCGATGCGCAGGGTCAGTCCGTGCCGGTCGACGGCGAGGGGCAGCACGCGGGTCGCTGCGTGCAGGCTCTCCGGCCGCACCAGTCGGGTCAGCCGTTCCACGGCGTCCGGGTGGGCGTCGGCGAGGTGGGTCAGCAGCCGGGCCTCGGCCTCGGCGAGCGGGTCGGGCCGGGCGGCGGCGTACTCGTCGAGGTCGGCCACCACGGCCCCGGAGGACCGCCGCAGCACCACCCGCGTGGGCCGGAACAGCAGGCTGCCGCGGTCCGGTGCGAACCAGCCGGCGAGGTAGAGCCGGGCCCGGATCCGGCTGCGCACCGGTACGGGGGCCACGTCGGCGAACTCCAGCACGGCGGAGGGCTCCTGGCGTGGGGCGCAGATGGCCGCGGTCAGCAGGGCGCTGTCGTCGGGCACCGTCAGCCGCACGGCGCCGTCGTCGGTCACGGTGTGCGCGCCGACGTACTCCTCGCGGGCGCCGTCCGCGGTCACCGCGCACGACCAGGCGGCGGCCAGTACCGACCGGGCGCGTTCCGCCGCGCCGGGTGCGGCCGTCCAGTCCTGGTTGTCACCCATCGTGTCACCCATCCGAGACCTCCTTAGGTAAGGCTTGCCTAACTTATCGGAGATCGGGGCGCACGCCAACCGCACCCCACCGGCGGAAGGGATCGGACGGCGGGCGGGCGAGGATCAGGCGATGACGCCCAGCAGCGCCCGCGCACACAGGTCGCGCACCTGCTCGCGGGTCAACTCACCGTCGCGCAGCCATTCCAGGCACACGGCGGTGGTGAAGGCGAGCCAGCCGCGCACGGCCAGGCGGACGTGCGGGGCACTCTCGAAGACGGGACCGAACTCGGGGTCGGCGGCGAGCGCGGCCAGGATCTGCCGCTCCTGGGCGGCCAGGGCCCGCTGGTAGACCCGGCGTACGGCCTGGTCCCCGGCCGCGTCGGCGCGGTGGAAGGCGCGGAAACCGTGGGCGTGGGCCTGGACATAACCGAGGTAGGTGTCGAGGCCGGCGGTGAGCTGCTCGCGCACCGGCACGCCGGGCACGGCCGCCGTCATCCGCAGCATCCGTTCGCTCTCGCGCTCGACGACCGCCGCGAAGAAGTCCCGCTTGGTCGGGAAGTAGTGGTACAGCAGCCCCCGGGAGACCCCGGCGATCTCGGCGACCTGCTCGATCCACACGTCGTCGTAGGGGCTCTCCGAGAACAGCTTCGCGCCGACGGACAGCAGCTGCTCACGCCGTTCCTGGGTGCTGAGTCTGCGCCGGGCACGCTCCCCCTGGTTCGCGGGCATGGCGTCACTTTACTTGACGCGGGTTCAACAAGCGGACCAGACTGAAAGCGGTTATTGAACCCACGTACAACACGTGCGTCGCGGCGTCGCGTCACACAGCGCGTCGCGGATTCGACGGTCCGCTGGATCAAGGGAGATCGGCGTCATGGCGGAGACGACGAGGACGACGGAGACAGGGCTGCCCACGGGTTTCCGCAGCGCCGAGCTGGGCTGGCCCGAGCTGCACCGCATCCCGCATCCGCCGCGCCGGGTGCCGCTGCTCGGCGATGTGCTCGGCGTCGACCGGCGCAAGCCGGTGCAGGACTCCATGCGGTTCGCGCGCGAGCTGGGGCCGGTCTTCCGGCGGCGCGCCTTCGGCAAGGAGTTCGTGTTCGTGTGGGGCGCCCGGCCGGCCGCGGACCTGGCCGACGAGTCCCGGTTCGCCAAGCACGTCGGTCTCGGCGTGGCCAATCTGCGCCCCCTCGCCGGGGACGGCCTGTTCACCGCCTACAACCACGAGCCCAACTGGCAGCTGGCGCACGACGTCCTGGCGCCCGGCTTCAGCCGGGAGGCCATGGAGGGCTACCACGGGATGATGCTGGCGGTCGCGGAGCGCCTGACCGCTCGCTGGGACCGCGAGGCGGCGGCCGGGCGCACGGTGGACGTGCCCGGCGACATGACCAAGCTGACCCTGGAGACGATCGCGCGGACCGGGTTCGGACACGACTTCGCCTCTTTCGAACGGGACCGCCCGCACCCCTTCGTCACCGCGATGGTCGGCACGCTCACCTACGCCCAGCGCCTCAACAGCGTGCCCACACCGCTGGCCCCGCTGCTGCTGCGCACCGCCGCCCGGCGCAGCGCGGCCGACATGGCCTACCTGAACCGGACGGTCGACGACCTGGTCGCGCAGCGGCGCAGGTCGGGACACGGAGAGGGCGACCTGCTGGACCGGATGCTGGAGACGGCCCACCCCGTGACCGGTGAGCGACTGGCGGCCGAGAACGTCCGCAAGCAGGTGATCACCTTCCTGGTCGCGGGCCACGAGACCACCTCGGGTGCGCTCTCCTTCGCCCTGTACTACCTCGCCCGGCACCCCGAGATCGCCGCCCGGGCCCGCGCCGAGGTGGACCGCGTCTGGGGCGACACCGAGCGGCCCGGCTACGACCAGGTGGCCAAGCTGCGTTACGTCCGCCGGGTGCTGGACGAGTCCCTGCGCCTGTGGCCGACCGCCCCCGCCTTCGCCCGCGAGGCCCGGCAGGACACCGTGCTCGCCGACGACCACCCGATGCTCCGGGGCGCGTGGGCCCTGGTGCTGACACCGATGCTGCACCGCGACCCGGAGGTCTGGGGCGAGGACGCCGAGCGCTTCGACCCGGACCGCTTCGAGCCGGCTGCCGTACGGTCCCGTCCTGCGCACACCTTCAAACCCTTCGGCACCGGCGCTCGGGCCTGCATCGGCCGCCAGTTCGCCCTGCACGAGGCCACCCTGGTGCTCGGCCTCCTGCTGCGCCGCTACGCCCTGCTGCCCGACCCGGCCTACCGGCTGAGCGTGACCGAACGTCTGACGGTGATGCCGGAAGGGTTGCGGCTGGGCCTGGAACGGTGTGAGCGCCCTCAACAGGCGCGCCCGGCGACGACGGCGCCGCGGGGCGCATGCGACTCGGCACCGGCACCGGAGCACCCGGCGTCAGCGAGCAGCTGTCCCGTGCACCGCGCATCTGACTGACGCCTGCAGGCGGGTACCGGCCGGGCCGGGTCGGCGTCGCTGTGGGAGCGGTAGCCGGACCACCTGACCCACCGAGTAGCCCATGGACTTGTGCGTGCCGGAGAGGAACCGGCGGGCCGGCGCTGTTACACCTCGTCGCGTGCCATCGCCAGCAGCCGGTCCAGTACCCGTGGCGCTCCCGCGCGCAGGCCGTCGTGCTCGAACTCGTCGGTGACCCAGGTGCGCAGGCCGCGGATGGCCCGGGCGGTCTCCAGGGAGTGTGCGGTGTCGACGTACATGTCGTCGTGGTAGACGGCCGCCACGACCGGTACCTCGTTGGCGGCGAGGCGGGCGGGGTCGTAGAGGGGCTGCCAGTCGGTGCGCGCAGCGAGCAGGTCGGCCGTTTCGCGCAGCGGGCGCAGGGCCGGGTCCGCCTCGAACATCCAGGGGTGGACAGTCTCGCCGGTGAACAGGACCGGGGCGTCGCCGGTGAGCGCCTTGGCCGCGTCGAACTGCGGGAACTCGGCGCGGACGCGTTCGGCGGCCCAGGCGGTGGGGCGGGCGTCCTGGCCGTAGATCGACTCGTGGACGAGGGCGTAGAGGGGGTGGGCCGCGTACGACAGCAGGGACTGGGCCTGTTCCTGGAAGGCGTCGGAGAGGTCGAGGCCGCCCGGGGTGCGCACGAAGGCGTCCTCCAGGAGGTGGTGCAGCCGGTGGCTGCCGTCGCTCGCACCGAGCATCAGGCCGAGGGACTGGAAGGCCTCGACCGTGAAGCGGTAGCCGTTCGGCAGGGTCACCTCGTGGGTGAGCAGGTGGTCGGCAATGCGGCGGGCCCGTTCGACGTCCTGGGGGTAGCGGGCGTAGTGCGCGGTGACCTTGCGTTCGATGCGCGGGTAGGCCGCGCGGTAGACGTCGTCGGCGTGGGCGTGCAGGGAGGGCAGGCCTCCGGTGATGACGGCGGTGTCCAGGCCCTCGGGGGCGAGGGAGAGGTACGACACCGTGCAGAAGCCGCCGAAGCTCTGACCGAGGACGGTCCAGGGGGCGCCGCCGGTGACCTCGGCGCGGATGGCCTCGCAGTCCCGGACGATGGAGTCGGCGCGGAAGCGGGTGAGGTAGTCGGCCTGCTCGGCGGGGCCGCCGCGGAGCGGGAGCGTCTGGCGGGAGGCCGGGGTGGAGCTGCCGGTGCCGCGCTGGTCGAGCAGCAGGACGCGGTAGTCCTTCAGGGCCCGGTCGAGCCAGGCCTGACGTCCGACGAAACGATTCGCCCCGAAGCCGGGGCCGCCCTGGAGATACAGCAGCCACGGCAGCTCCTGCCCGGCCTTGTCGCTCGCGACCGCCTCACGGGCGTACAGCTCGATCGTCTCGCCGTCCGGGGCGGTGTGATCGAGGGGCACGGTGAAGCGGCGGTCGGTGAGGATGACGCCGGGCTGGCGGTAGCTGAGGCTCAACGGGTCTCCTGGGACGGACGGTACGGACGGGTCCCAGTTCAGCACATGACGGGGCCCGCGCCGAGCCCGGGGATCATGGATTGTTACTGAACTTCCGGTCAGCACCCGGCTCAGCGGGCGGCGAGGCTGGAACGGCGCACGACCAGCTCCGGCTGGAGCACCACCCGGCGGTGCTCGTGCGTGCGCCGGCCCTCGCCCTGTTCGGTCTCCTCCAGCAGCAGCTCGGCGGCGAGGGCACCCATGGTCACGGCGGGCTGCCGTACGGAGGTCAGCGGTACGGCGGCGGCCGCGGCGAACTCGATGTCGTCGTAGCCGACGATGGCGAGGTCGTCGGGGACGGTGACGCCGGCCGCGTACATGGCCTGCAGGACGCCGAGGGCAAGCAGGTCGTTGGCGCAGAAGACGGCGGTGGGGCGGTCGGCGAGGCCCAGCAGGCGGGCGCCCGCGTCGCGGCCCGCGGCCACGTCGAGGCGTTCGGTAGGCAGCTCGCGCAGCGCCTCGGGGCCGAGTCCGGCCTCCGCGAGGGCGTTCAGGGCGCCGGTACGGCGGTCCCGGACCTGGTTCAGCCCGGGCGGCCCGCTGACGTAGGCGATGGAGCGGTGCCCGGCGTCCACCAGATGGCGGACCGCGAGGGCACCGCCGGCCACGTCGTCCACGGACACCGAGCACTCGGTGGTGCCCTCGGCGACCCGGTCGACCAGCACGAACGGGATGCCGTGCCGCCGGAAGGCCTCGATGTTCCGGCCGGTCGCGTCGGCCGGGGTGAGCAGCACGCCCCGCACCCGCTGCTCGGCGAAGAGCGCCAGGTAGTCGGCCTCCTCGGCGGCGTTCTGGGCGCTGTTGCAGACCATCACGCCGAGCCCCGCCTCGCGGGCCGCCCGCTCGGCGCCCCGGGCCACGTCCACGAAGAACGGGTTGCCCATGTCGAGCACGAGCAGGCCCATGATCCGGCTGCGGCCCGCGCGCAGCTGACGGGCGGACTCGCTGCGGACATAGCCGAGCCGCTCGATGGCGGACTGCACCCGGGCGCGGGTCTCGGAGGCGACCGTGTCCGGACGGTTGATCACGTTGGACACGGTGCCCACGGAGACCCCGGCGGCGCGGGCGACGTCCTTGATACCCACCGACTGGGCCATCGGGTTTCAGACCTCCAGGAATGACGAGGGGCGGCGGGCGGATCCTCACATTACCGTCACCGCCCCCGGTGCCGGTCCGTTCAGGCAGGCAGGGAGAACTCCACGACGTGCAGCGCCGAGGGTGTCGTACCGGTGGACTTCTCCTGGTACATGAACGACAGCACGTTGTCGGACCTCGCCCGCATCTCGTCGATCACGACCTCGCCGAAGGCGCCCAGCCCGCTGCCGTCGAGGAGCAGCGTCCAGTCGGTGTAACCGGAGGACCTGGAGGCGCCGGCGATGCGGCCGTAGGGGAGGACCGCGTACGCGTTGTCGTACTTGTCCAGGATCAGCTTGGTGCGCTGGCTGGAGTCGAGCGGGACCGGGATCTCGGTCTTGGTCCAGCTGCCCGAGGAGTTCTTGCGCAGGTGGAACGCGCGGCCGTGCGCGGTGCGGTCGGCGACGTAGTCGGTGGTGCACTGGCCGAAGCGGCCCGGGACATAGCTGATGATCGCGTGCGGGAGGCCTGTGGAGTCGGTCCACTGGCTCTCCTGGTTCATCAGGGAGTGGTCGGGGCCCAGGAAGTCGACGACGAGACCGGCGTCGGTGACGGCCACCGTGTCGGAGGTTCCGGTGGTGGCGACCAGCGCGCCCGCGTCGTCGCGCCAGCTGCGGCCGCGGTCGGTGGAGTAGACGTAGCCGGTGTCGTGGTTGGTGATGCCGCCGCTGTCGCACATCACGGCGGCGTTCTGCTCCCGCCAGGTGAAGAAGGAGTGCAGCCGGCCGCCCGCGTCGTAGTCGATGCCGTGCAGGTACACGTTGCGCGCGGTCGAGGAACCGTGCGAGCTGGTGTACGTCCCCGTGGAGCTGGTCCACTCCCCCAGTGCCGTCCAGGTCGAACCGTCGTACTCGGCGAGGGCGTTGCGGCCGTTGCCGGAGATCCCGGCCCGGTAGCTGAGCTGGAGTCCGCCCTCCGGCGTGGAGATGAACTGCGGGTAGGTGAACTGCGAGGTGAGCGCGAGGCCGTCGAGGGAGGTCTGGACGGGGCCGAAGACGGAGGAGGTCCAGGACGTGGCCCCCGGGGTGTCCATCAGCCCGGCGACGGACTTCACGTAGAAGAAGCCGTCGCTGTGGGAGTCCATGATGAGGTGCAGGCGGCCGTCCACCTTGGAGACGCCCATGGAGATGACGTTGTGGGAGTCGCTGGTCTTCAGGACGTGCGGGAGGGTGACCGCCGACCAGGTGCCGCCCCCGGCGACGCGGCGGGCGACGACGGCGTTGCCGGTGGAGGTGTACCAGGCGGCGTACTGGTGGCCCTGGTACGTCAGCAGGCCGTTCTTCTGGAACGAGTTGTTGTTGACCAGGCCGTCGTAGGAGACGAAGTAGATGGCCTGGGGGTCGAGTGTGGTCGTGTTCTTCTTGGCGACGGAGGGGCCGGGACCGGCGGCCCGTGCGATGCCCGGCGTTGCCACGGCGGCCAGTGCGGCCGACGCGAGCACGGTGCGTCTTTTCATGAGCGGCTCCAGGAACTCCGGGAACTTCAGGCGGGGGGCGTCAGGCGAGGTGGAAGACCTCGGTGAGCGGCTTCATCGCCTCGTCGGGGCGGGATGCGTCGAGGGACTCGAAGAAGGGGGCCATCTCGGCCTGCCAGCGGGCGTTGACCTCGGTGGCCTCCATGCCGGCCAGGGCGGCGGCGAAGTCCTCGGTCTCCAGGTAGCCGACGAGCAGGCCGTCGTCGCGCAGGAAGAGGGAGTAGTTGTGCCAGCCGGTGGCGGAGAGCGCCTCGCGCATCTCCGGCCACACGGCTGCGTGGCGTTCGCGGTACTCGGCGAGCCGGTCCTCGCGGACCCTGAGGAGGAAACAGACGCGCTGCATGAAGTACCGCTCCATTACTAGAAGTTGAACTGGTCGATGTTCTTCACGTCGAACACGGTCGGCTTGCCGAGGTTGATCACGCCGTTCTTGCCGATGGTGTACGTCGTGCCGCCGGCCTTGAAGGTCTGGCCCTCCTGACCGGTGATCTGTCCCGAGGCCAGCGCGACGGCGGTGCGGGCGGCCAGGTCGCCGAGCTTCGCCGGATCCCACAGCTCGAAGGCGTCGACGGTGCCGTTCTTGACGTACTTGCGCATGTCGTTGGGGGTGCCGAGGCCGGTCAGCTTGACCTTGCCCTTGTACTTGGAGCCGGACAGGTACTGGGCGGCCGCCTTGATGCCGACGGTGGTCGGGGAGATGATCCCCTTCAGGTCCGGGTACTGCTGGAGCAGGCCCTGGGTCTGCTGGAAGGACTGCTGGGCGTCGTCGTTGCCGTAGGCGATCTTGACCAGCTTGACGTTCTTGTACTTCGGGTCCGCCAACTCCTTCTTCATGTAGTCGATCCAGGTGTTCTGGTTGGTCGCGGTCTGCGCGGCCGACAGGACCGCGATCTGGCCCTTGTAGCCGATCTGCTGGGCGAGCAGCTGCACCTCGGTACGGCCCAGGTCCTCGGCGCCGGCCTGCGAGACGAAGGCATTGCGGCAGTCGGCGGTGGTGTCGGAGTCGTAGGTGACGACCTTGATGCCGTTCTTCATGGCCTGCTTCAGCGCGGTGCACAGCGCGCCGGGGTCCTGCGCGGAGACGGCCATCGCGTTCACCTGCTGCTGGGTGAGCGTGTTGACGTAGGAGACCTGACCGGAGGTGTCGGTGGCGCTGGACGGGCCGACCTCCTTGTACTTCGAGCCGAGTTCGGCGAGCGCCTTCTCGCCGCCCTTGTCGGCGGAGGTGAAGTAGGGGTTGTTGACCTGCTTGGGCAGGAAGCCGACGGTCAGGCCCTTCTTGGTGGCCGCGTTCGGGTCGGCCTTGCCGGCCGCCGCGCCCGAGCCGCCCTCGTTCTTCACGTCGTTCTTGGTGGTGCCGCCGCAGGCGGTGAGGGCGAGAGCGAGGGAGGTGGCGGTGGCGAGGGCCGCACAAGCACGGCGGAGGGATGACTTGCGCATAACGGGCGGTCCTTTACCAGGAGGAGTGGTGTAGCGCCCCGATAGGGGCGCGGGGCTGTGTTTCATGTGCGGCTCCGCCGCGCGGGCGCGACCAGCCACGACGGGTCCGCAGCTTTCGAACGGCCTATCCAGCGGAGCGTGCCGCCCTCGCGACGGAGACTTGCCGGGCGACCCGGGGGCCGAGCACCGAGATGACGAGCAGCACGCCGGTGACGACGATCTGCGACTGGGCGGAGACATTGAGGAGGCTCATCACGTTCTGCAGCGCGCCGAGCAGGAACACACCGGCGATCGCGCCGCCGAGCGTGCCCTTGCCCCCGTCGAAGTCGATGCCGCCGAGCAACACCGCGGCCACCACCGAGAGTTCGAGCCCGGTCGCGTTGCCGTAGCGGGCGCTGGCGTAGTGCAGGGCCCAGAAGACGCCGGTGAGGGAGGCCATGAAGCCGGTGGCGACGAACAGCAGGAGTTTGGCCCGCTTGACCCGGATGCCGGCGAACCGGGCCGCCTCCTGGCTGGCGCCGATCGCGAACAGCGACCGCCCGAACGGGGTGGCGTGCAGCACGACGACGGCGATGGCGAGCAGCACCAGGAAGGGCAGGAAGGCCTGCGGGAGGAAGGAGTTCCCGATTCGTCCGGCGGCGAAGTCGAGGTACTGGGTGGGGAAGTCGGTGACCGCGTCGGAGCCGAGGACGATCTGGGCGATGCCCCGGTAGGCGGCGAGGGTGCCGATGGTGACGGCGAGGGACGGCAGTCCGAGCCGGGTCACCAGCAGGCCGTTGACCAGCCCGCACACCACACCGAGCAGCAGGCACAGCGGGATGATCGTCTCGATGGCCATGCCGTCGTTCCACAGCTTGCCCATCACCGCGCCGGACAGTCCGGCCGTGGAGGCCACCGACAGGTCGATCTCGCCGGAGACGACCAGCAGGGTCATCGGCAGCGCGATCAGCGCGATGGGCAGGGTGTTGCCGATCAGGAACGACAGGTTGAGGGCGTTGCCGAAGCCGTCGACGAAGGAGAAGGACAGCAGGAGCAGGACGATCAGCAGGGCGCCGACGACCGTGTCCCAGCGGACGGCACGGGTCAGGGACTCAGGCACGAGCCTCCCCCTTCTGTACGGCGGACTTCGCGATGGCCGACTTCTTCTTCAGGGCGGCCGCCACCCGCAGGGCCACGATCCGGTCGACGGCGATGGCGAGGAGCAGCAGTACGCCGTTGATGGCGAGCACCCAGACCGAGCTGACGCCCAGCGCGGGCAGCACGCTGTTGATGGAGGTCAGCAGCAGGGCGCCGAGCGCGGCGCCGTACACGCTGCCCGAGCCGCCGGTGAAGACGACACCGCCGACGACGACCGCGCTGACGACGGTGAGTTCGTAGCCGTTCCCGGTGCCGGAGTCGACGTTGCCGAACCGGGCCAGGTACATGGCCCCGGCGAGGCCGGCGAGGGCGCCGCAGAAGGTGTAGGCGAGCAGGATGCGGGCCCGGACGGGGATGCCGGCGAGCCGGGCGGCCTCCGGGTTGGAGCCGAGCGCGTACAACTCGCGGCCGCTGCCGAAGTGCTTGAGGTAGTAGGCGGTGGCCACCAGCACGGCGAGGGCGATGAGCGCCAGGTAGGGCACGGCGGAGATGCCGCCGGAGCCGAAGTCGACGAAGCCTCCGGGCAGGTCGGCCGCGGTGATCTGGCGGGAGCCGACCCAGATGGAGTCGATGCCGCGGATGATGTACAGCGTGCCCAGGGTGACCACCAGCGCGGGCACCTGACCGAGGCTGACCAGCAGGCCGTTCACCAGGCCGAAGCCGATGCCGAGCAGCACCGCGAGGACGATCGCGACGGCCGGGTCGCCGCCGCCGTGCAGGTAGGTGCCGGCCGCGAAGGCAGTGATGCCGAGGGTGGAGCCGACGGACAGGTCGACGTTGCGGGTGATGACCACCAGCGACTGGCCGGTGGCGACCAGGACCAGGATGGTCGCGTTCAGCAGCAGGTCCTTGATGCCCTGCTCGGACAGGAACTCGCTGTTGCCCGCCTGCGTGACCGCGATCATCACCAGGAAGACGACCAGGATGGCGAGTTCGCGCATCCTGAAGACGCGGTCGACCAGCCGGGTGCCGCTGGAGGGAGGGGTCTCGGCGACGGGGGTCTCATGAGGGGTGGTGACCGTCATGCGGCCCTCCCGGTGGCTGCGGCCATCACGGTTTCCTCGGTGGCCTCGGAACGGGGGATCTCGGCGGTGAGCCGGCCCTCGTGCATCACCAGCACCCGGTCGGCCATGCCGAGGATCTCCGGCAGGTCGGAGGAGATCATCAGCACCGCCACCCCGTCGGCGGCGAGCTGGGACAGCAGCCGGTGCACCTCGGCCTTGGTGCCGACGTCGATGCCCCGGGTGGGCTCGTCGACGATCAGCACCTTGGGGTCGGTGGCCAGCCACTTGGCGAGGACGACCTTCTGCTGGTTGCCGCCGGAGAGCGTGGAGACGGCGTCGGCGATCCGGGCGTACTTCACCTGGAGCTTCACCGCCCAGTCCAGCGACCGGCTGCGCTCGGCACCCCGGTCCACCAGTCCGGCCCTCACGGTGGTGCGCAGCCCGGTCAGGCCGATGTTCCGCTCGATGGACATGTCCATCACCAGGCCCTGGGCGCGCCGGTCCTCGGGGACGAGGGCGAGCCCGGCGGCCATCGCGGTGGACGGCGCGCCGTTGGTGAGCTTCCGGCCGTCGACCTCGACCTCCCCGGCGTCCCAGCGGTCGACGCCGAACACCGCGCGGGCGACCTCGGTACGGCCTGCGCCCACCAACCCCGCGAGACCGACGATCTCACCGCGCCGCACCTGGAAGGACACGTCCGTGAACACGCCCTCGCGGGTCAGCCGGCGGACGCTCAACGCCACCGCTCCGGGCTCCACCCCCTGCTTGGGGTACAGCTCGTCGAGCTCGCGGCCGACCATCCGGCGGACCAGGTCGTCCTCGGTCATGCCGGCCAGCGGCTCGCTCGCGATCCACGCGCCGTCGCGCAGGGTGGTCACCTTCTGGCAGATCTCGAAGATCTCCTCCAGCCGGTGGGAGATGAACAGCACCGCCGCACCCTGTTCGCGCAGGGTGCGCACGACACCGAAGAGCCGGGCGACCTCGCTGCCGGTGAGCGCCGCCGTCGGCTCGTCCATGATCAGGACCCGGGCGTCGAAGGAGAGCGCCTTGGCGATCTCGACGATCTGCTGGTCGGCGATGGACAGACCGCGTGCCGGGCGGTCGGGGTCGAGGTCCACGCCGAGCCGCTTCATCAGGGCCGCGGTGGCCTCGCGGGTGGCCTTGTGGTCGATACGGCCGAGCGCGCGCCGGGGCTGGCGGCCCATGAAGATGTTCTCGGCGATCGACAGGTCGGGAAAGAGCGTGGGCTCCTGGTAGATCACGGCAATCCCGGCGTCGCGGGCGTCACCGGGCCCGTGGAACTGGACGGGCTCACCGTCGAGCAGCACCTGGCCGGCATCCGGACGGTGCACCCCGGCAAGCGTCTTGATCAGGGTTGACTTGCCCGCGCCGTTCTCACCGGCGAGGGCGTGGACCTCTCCGGCGAACAGCTCGAGGGAGACGCCCCGCAGCGCGCGTACGGCACCGAAGGACTTGGCGACGTCCCTCAGCGCCAGCACCGGGGCCGGTCCCGTGTCGGACGGGTGGGTCATGGGTGGCTCCTCGACAACGCCGACGGAAGAGGCCTTCGCAGCGAAGAGGCCCTTGCAGCGTCGTGAAAGGTTTCAACTGGATGGCCGGGACGTTAGGCATGGCAGACATGTCACGTCAATGGCTCTCGCTCGAAAAAATTTCGATAGTCGAAGGTCACTGACAGGTCACAGAAAACGGGCCTGGCCGCAGGGGTTGACACGCCTCCGGAGGGCTCATAGCTTCCCCTCCTGAATCGTTTCATACGAAGGCCTTTCAGGCCCGATGCCACAGGAGCCCGAAGTGACCGACCTCGCCGCGGTGAAGGCCGCGCTCAGGACCCAGGCCGTCGAGACGCCGTCGTGGGCGTACGGGAACTCGGGGACGCGCTTCAAGGTGTTCGCGCAGGCCGGTGTGCCCCGGACGCCGCAGGAGAAGCTTCAGGACGCGGCCAAGGTGCACGAGTTCACCGGCGTCGCGCCGACCGTCGCCCTCCACATTCCGTGGGACAAGGTCGAGGACTACGGCGCCCTGGCGAAGTTCGCCGAGGACCTGGGGGTGCGGCTCGGGGCGATCAACTCCAACACCTTCCAGGACGACGACTACAAGCTGGGCAGCATCTGTCATCCGGACGCGGCGGTGCGGCGCAAGGCCGTCGGCCATCTGCTGGAGTGCGTCGACATCATGGACGCGACGGGCTCCGCCGATCTGAAGCTGTGGTTCGCCGACGGCACGAACTATCCCGGCCAGGACGATGTGCGGGGGCGGCAGGACCGGCTCGCGGAGGGACTGGCCGAGGTCTACGAGCGGCTCGGCGACGGGCAGCGGATGCTGCTGGAGTACAAGCTCTTCGAGCCGGCCTTTTACACGACCGATGTTCCGGACTGGGGGACGGCGTACGCGCACTGCCTGAAGCTGGGTCCGAAGGCGCAGGTCGTGGTCGACACCGGGCATCACGCCCCGGGGACCAACATCGAGTTCATCGTGGCCACACTGCTGCGGGAGGGAAAGCTGGGGGGTTTCGACTTCAACTCCCGGTTCTACGCCGACGACGACCTGATGGTCGGGGCGGCCGATCCGTTCCAGCTGTTCCGGATCATGTACGAGGTCGTGCGTGGGAGCGGGTTCGGGCCGGGCATCGCGTTCATGCTCGATCAGTGCCACAACATCGAGGCGAAGATTCCGGCGATCATCCGGTCCGTGATGAATGTTCAGGAGGCGACGGCCAAGGCTCTGCTGGTTGACCGGGAAGCGTTGGCCGAGGCTCAGGTTTCGGGGGATGTACTCGGGGCGAACGCCGTGCTGATGGACGCGTACAACACGGATGTACGGCCGTTGCTCGGCGAGATGCGGGAGGAGATGGGGTTGGATCCGGACCCGATTGCCGCGTACGCCCGGTCCGGGTGGGCCGAGAAGATCGTTGCTGAGCGGGTGGGAGGGCAGCAGGCCGGTTGGGGGGCGTGAGCGTCTACCCCTTTCCGTTTCGTCGCGGGCTGCGGGGCCGTCGTGGCTTGTCGCACAGTTCCCCTCGCCCCTGGTTGTCCCCCTCTTCTGAAAAGGATCCGTAAGTCATGGCAACCCATCCCCAGGCCGCCGCTCTCCTCGCCCGCTCCCATCGGCTCGGCGCCGATCCGCGCAACACCAACTACGCCGGCGGCAACGCCTCCGCCAAAGGCACCGGCGCCGATCCCGTCACCGGCGGGGATGTCGAGTTGCTGTGGGTCAAGGGATCGGGCGGGGATCTCGGAACGCTCACCGAATCCGGGCTCGCCGTACTGCGGCTGGACCGGTTGCGGGCTCTGCGGGACGTCTGTCCCGGGGTCGAGCGCGAGGACGAGATGGTCGCCGCCTTCGACTACTGCCTGCACGGCAAGGGCGGGGCCGCGCCGTCCATCGACACCGCAATGCACGGGCTCGTCGAGGCCGCACACGTCGATCATCTGCACCCGGACTCCGGGATCGCGCTCGCCTGCGCGGCCGACGGGGAGAAGCTGACCACCGAGTGTTTCGGGGACACCGTGGTGTGGGTGCCGTGGCGCCGGCCCGGGTTCCAGCTCGGGCTGGACATCGCGGCGGTCAAGGAGGCCAACCCGCAGGCGATCGGCTGCATCCTCGGCGGGCACGGCATCACCGCCTGGGGCGACAGCTCCGAGGAGTGCGAGCGCAACTCGCTGCACATCATCCGTACCGCGGAGGCGTTTCTCGCCGAGCGCGGGAGGCCGGAGCCCTTCGGGTCGGTGACCGAGGGCTACGAGGCCCTCCCCGAGACCGAGCGCCGGGAGCGGGCGGCGGCGCTGGCGCCGTACGTGCGTGCCGTCGCCTCGCGGGACAGGGCGCAGGTCGGGCACTTCGACGACTCCGACACCGTGCTGGACTTCCTCGCCCGCGCCGAGCACCCCCGGCTCGCGGCACTGGGCACGTCGTGCCCCGACCACTTCCTGCGGACCAAGGTACGGCCGCTGGTGCTGGACCTGCCGCCGGCCGCGCCGCTGGCGGAGGCCGTGGCCCGGCTGCAGGAGCTGCACGCCGAGTACCGGCAGGAGTACGCCGCCTACTACGAGCGCCACGCGGCCGCAGACTCCCCCGCCATGCGCGGCGCCGACCCGGCCATCGTGCTCGTCCCCGGTGTGGGCATGTTCAGCTTCGGCAAGGACAAGCAGACCGCGCGCGTGGCCGGCGAGTTCTACGTCAACGCCATCAACGTGATGCGCGGCGCGGAGGCGGTCTCGACGTACGCGCCGATCGAGGAGTCGGAGAAGTTCCGCATCGAGTACTGGGCGCTGGAGGAGGCCAAGCTCCAGCGGATGCCGAGGCCGAAGCCGCTGGCGACCCGGGTGGCGTTGGTGACCGGTGCGGGCAGCGGGATCGGCAGGGCCGTCGCGCACCGGCTGGTGGCCGAGGGAGCGTGTGTCGTCGTCGCCGATCTCAACACCGACAACGCCCAGGCCGTGGCCGAGGAGCTGGGCGGGCCGGACCGGGCGGTCGCCGTGACCGTCGACGTCACCTCCGAGGAGCAGATCGCGGAGGCCTTCAAGGCGGCGGCGCTGGCCTTCGGCGGGGTCGACCTGGTCGTCAACAACGCCGGGATCTCCATCTCCAAGCCGCTGCTGGAGACGTCGGCACGCGACTGGGACCTGCAGCACGACATCATGGCCCGCGGTTCCTTCCTGGTCTCGCGGGAGGCGGCGCGGGTGATGATCGCGCAGGGGCTGGGCGGTGACATCGTGTACATCGCCTCCAAGAACGCGGTCTTCGCCGGGCCGAACAACATCGCCTACTCCGCCACCAAGGCCGATCAGGCCCATCAAGTAAGGCTGCTGGCCGCCGAGTTGGGCGAGCACGGCATCCGGGTCAACGGCGTCAACCCGGACGGAGTGGTGCGCGGTTCCGGGATCTTCGCGGGCGGCTGGGGGGCGCAGCGGGCCGCGGTGTACGGGGTGCCGGAGGAGAAGCTGGGCGAGTTCTACGCCCAGCGGACCATCCTCAAGCGGGAGGTGCTGCCGGAGCATGTCGCGAACGCCGTCTTCGCGCTGACCGGCGGCGAGCTGACCCACACCACGGGGCTGCACGTCCCGGTCGACGCGGGTGTGGCGGCCGCGTTCCTGCGGTGAGCGGGCTCGTGAAGTCGTACGCCGCGGTCGATCTCGGCGCCTCCAGCGGGCGCGTGATGGTCGGCCGGGTGAGCCCGGACTCGCTGGAGCTGAGCGAGGCGCACCGGTTCCCCAACCGTCCGGTACACCTCGCGGAGGGGCTGCGCTGGGACGTCCTCGCGCTGTACGGCGGGATCCTTCAGGGGCTGCGGGCTGCGGGCCAGGTGGATTCCGTCGGCATCGACAGCTGGGCCGTCGACTACGGCCTGCTGGACGCGGACGGCGCCCTGCTGGGCAACCCGGTGCACTATCGCGACGCCCGCACCGAGGGCGTCGCGGAGAAGGTGTGGGCGACCGTGCCGGCCGCCGAGCTGTACGCGGCGACAGGCATCCAGTACGCGCCCTTCAACACCCTGTACCAGCTGACGGCGGCCCGCGAGAAGCGACAACTGGCCTGTGCCGAGCGGCTGTTGCTCATCCCGGATCTGATGTCGTACTGGCTGACCGGGGAAGAAGGCACCGAGCTGACCAACGCCTCGACGACCCAGCTGATCGATCCCCGGACGCGGACCTGGTCGTACGACCTCGCCCAGCGGCTCGGTGTCGACCTCGGCCTGTTCGCGCCGCTGCGGCAGCCCGGCGACCCGGCCGGGGTGCTGCAGCCCCAGGTGCTGAAGGAGACCGGGCTGACCGGTCCGGTGCCGGTGACGGCCGTCGGCTCGCACGACACCGCCTCCGCGGTGGCCGCCGTCCCGGCCACCGGCGAGTCCTTCGCCTACATCTGCACCGGCACCTGGTCCCTGGCGGGACTGGAGCTGACCGCTCCGGTGCTCACCGAGGAGAGCCGGACCGCGAACTTCACCAACGAGCTGGGGCTCGACGGCACGGTCCGGTATCTGCGCAACATCATGGGGCTGTGGCTGCTCCAGGAGTGCCAACGCGCCTGGGGCGAGCCGGACTTGGGTGGTCTGCTGCGCGGGGCCGGCGCCGTGCCCGCGCTGCGCTCGGTGGTCGACGCCGGGGACGAGACGTTCCTCGCGCCGGGGCGGATGCCGGAGCGGATCGCCGAGGCGTGCCGGGCGTCCGGGCAGCCGGTCCCGGCGACGCGGGCCGAAGTCACCCGGTGCATCCTGGACTCGCTGGCGCTCGCCCACCGGCGGGCCGTCGAGGACGCGCAGCGGCTGGCCGACCACCCGGTGGACGTGGTCCACCTCGTCGGCGGCGGCACCCGCAACGCGCTGCTGTGCCAGCTGACCGCCGACGCCTGCGGGCTGCCCGTGGTCGCCGGTGCGACGGAGGCGGCGGCGCTCGGCAACGTCCTGGTCCAGGCCCGCGCCCACGGCCTCGTCGGCGACCTGGCCGCCATGCGCCGACTGCTCACCCGGACCCAGCCGCTGACCCGGTACGCGCCCCGTGGTGACGGCGCGCGCTGGCGGGAGGCCGAGGCGCGGCTCGCCACACCGTGAGCGGCGGTCTCCCTTCGGCGGTATTCGCCTACTACCCTGCACTCGTCCGATGACCGACCCCGAGGAGCCGCGATGCGTGTCGCCCTGTTCCTGACCTGTGTCAACGACACGCTCTATCCGGACACCGGCCGCGCCGTGGTGAAGCTGCTGACCAGGCTGGGTGTCGCCGTCGACTTCCCGATGGGCCAGAGCTGCTGCGGGCAGGCGCACTACAACACCGGTTACCGTCACGAGGCCGAGCCGCTCGCCCGGCACTTCTCCGATGTCTTCCGCGAGTACGACGCGATCGTCACTCCCTCCGGCTCCTGCGGGGCGATGGTGCGGGAGCTGTATCCGCGGATGGGCGAGCGGGCGCGCGCCGAGGGGCGGGGGGACTCCCTGGCGCGGGCGCTGGCGCCGGTGGTGCCGAAGACGTACGAGCTGACCGAGTTCCTGGTGGACGTGCTCGGGGTGACGGACGTCGGCGCCTACTACCCCCACAAGGTCACCTATCACCCGACCTGTCACGGGCTGCGCGGCCTCGGACTCGGCGACCGGCCGCGCCGGCTGCTCCAGGCGGTCAAGGGGCTGGAGTTGGCGGAGCTGCCGGGCGCGGAGGAATGCTGCGGTTTCGGTGGCACGTTCGCGCTGAAGAACGCCGGCGTCTCGGCGGCGATGGGCGCGGACAAGGTGCGCAGCGCCGAGTCGACCGGCGCGGAGGTGCTGTGCGCGGCGGACAACTCGTGTCTCATGCACATCGGCGGCACCATGAGCCGCCTGGACGTGGACATGCGGCCGGTGCACATCGCGGAGATCCTGGCGAGCACGGAGGAGGAACCGGCGGCATGAGCGGAACGTTCGTCGGCATGCCGGCCTTCCCGAAGGCGGCGCACGACGCCCTGCGCGACCCGACCCTGCGCGGCAACCTGCGGCACGCCACGCACACGATCCGCGCCAAACGGGCCCGCGCGGTGGCCGAGCTGGACGACTGGGCGGCACTGCGCGAGGCCGGTCGCCGCATCAAGGACCACACGCTGCGTCATCTCGACCGCTATCTGGTGCAGTTGGAGGAGGCGGTCGGCGCGGCGGGCGGTACGGTCCACTGGGCCGCGGACGCCGAGGAGGCCAACCGGATCGTCGCCGGCCTGGTGAAGGCGACCGGCGAGTCGGAGGTCGTCAAGGTCAAGTCGATGGCCACACAGGAGATCGGGCTCAACGAAGCCCTCGAGAAGGAGGGCATCCGCGCCTACGAGACCGATCTCGCCGAGCTGATCGTGCAGTTGGGCAGGGACCGGCCCTCGCACATCCTGGTGCCGGCCATCCACCGCAACCGGGGCGAGATCCGGGACATCTTCCGCTCCGAGATGGCCGCGTGGGGCCGCCCGGCCCCCGAGGACCTGACCGACACCCCCGCCGAACTCGCCGAGGCCGCCAGGCTGCACCTGCGGGAGAAGTTCCTGCGCGCCAAGGTCGGCATCTCCGGCGCGAACTTCATGGTCGCCGAGACCGGCACACTGGTCGTCGTGGAGTCCGAGGGCAACGGCCGGATGTGCCTGACCCTGCCGGAGACGCTGATCTCGGTCGTCGGCATCGAGAAGGTCGTCCCCACCTGGCGGGACCTGGAGGTCTTCCTGCAGACCCTCCCGCGCTCCTCCACCGCCGAGCGCATGAACCCCTACACGTCGATGTGGACCGGCACATCGGACGACGACGGACCCCGGGCCTTCCACCTCGTCCTGCTCGACAACGGCCGCACCGACACCCTCGCCGACCGGGTCGGCCGTCAGGCCCTGCGCTGTATCCGCTGCTCGGCCTGTCTGAACGTGTGCCCGGTGTACGAGCGGGCGGGCGGCCACGCCTACGGCTCGGTCTATCCGGGCCCGATCGGTGCGATCCTCAGCCCCCAACTCCGTGGGACGGCGAGCGAGATCGACGCGTCACTGCCGTACGCGTCGAGTCTGTGCGGCGCCTGCTACGAGGTCTGCCCGGTCGCCATCGACATCCCCGAGGTGCTGGTGCATCTGCGGGAGCGGGTCGTGGAAGGCGGCCCGGCGGTCCGGCAGGGCAACAAGGTCGTACTGAAGCCGGCCAAGGGGCATGCGGCCGAGCGGGCGGCCATGCGCGCGGCGCGCTGGGCGTTCACGCACCCCGGCGCCCTGCGCGCCGGGCAGCGGCTCGCCGCCCGCACCCGCCGGCTGCACCCGCGCACCCTGCCGGGGCCGGGCAGGGCCTGGAGTGGCACCCGGGACCTGCCCGCCGTACCGGCGGAACCCTTCCGGGACTGGTGGCAGCGCACCCGTGGTGGAAAGGACGGCACCAAGTGAGCAGCAGGGAACGGATCCTGGGCCGGGTACGGCGCGCGCTCGCCGATGTGGCTCCGGACGAGCGGCCGTACGAGGAGGCCGTGTCCCGCGACTATCTGCGCGAGCACGGGACCCGTACGACCGGGCAGACGGTGGAGCTGCTGGCCGGGAACCTCGCGGACTACCGGGCGATCGTGCACCGCAGCGACGCCGAGGAGCTGCCGTATCTCGTCATGCGGCTGCTGAACGAGCGCGGCGCGCAGGAGGTGCTGGTGCCTCCCGGGCTGCCACCGGAGTGGCTGTCCGCCGCCGACCCGGTGCGGATCCACGACCGGGCGGTGAGCACGCCGCAGCGGCTGGACCAGGTGGACAGCGTGGTGACGGGCTGTGCCGTGGCGATCGCCGAGACCGGCACGATCGTCCTGGACGGCTCCCCCGACCAGGGCCGGCGCCGTATCTCGCTCGTCCCGGACCATCACATCTGTGTCGTCCGGGTCCCGGACCAGGTGGTCTCCTCGGTCCCGCAGGCCCTCGAACGCCTCGATCCCACACGCCCGTTGACGTGGATCTCCGGTCCGTCGGCCACGAGCGACATCGAGCTGGACCGGGTGGAGGGCGTGCACGGCCCGCGCACCCTGGAAGTGATCCTGCTGAGCTGACCCGATGTCGCTTCCGCTGTGTCACCCCTTCGGTGCGCTGGTGTTGCGGCTCAGGAAGCTGAAGGCGGCCGGATACAGCCGCGTCCAGGTGTTGTAGTTGTGGCCGCCCTCGGGCAGCACCAGGGTCTGGGTCTGGACGGCGGTGCCGGCCGCGGCCTGCGTGAACTGCTCGATGTAGTGCGGCGGGCTGAGGCGGTCCTGGGCGGACGTGGCCAGGAACAGACCGACCGAGGCCTTGGTGTGCCGCACCATGTACGTGGGGCTGGTCCGCCTGCGCACCTCCGGGTCGCCGATCACGCCCTTGTCTCCGGTGAGCGGATCGGGATCCAGTGCGGCGCCCGCCGCGAAGACCTTGGGATAGGCCAGCGGAAGCCGGGCGGCGCAGAAGCCTCCGGTGGAGAAGCCCATCACGCCCCAGCCCTTGGCTCCGGGCAGGGTACGGAACTTGTGGCTGAGCAGTTCCGGTACGTCGACCGCCATCCAGGTGGCCACTTTCCGGCCGGGCTGGTCAGTGCAGTCGGTGTCGATACCGCCCGGGTCGACCACGGGCATGGCGAGGATGAAGGGGTGGCTGGTGCGTGCGTTCATGAGCTGCTCGAAGTCCCCGGGCATGCCGCCGTGCTCCAGCCAGGAAGCGGGGCCGCCCGGTACGCCGTGCAGGAGCAGCACGACCGGGAAGCGGGTGTGGCGGTACCGGGGCTGGTTGTACTCCGGCGGTGTCCAGACGATGACCTGTCCGGACAGGGCCGAATGCCGGCCGCGGAAGTAGGTGTCCAGCAGTCCGGTTTCGGTGTGGGTGAACTTGGCGCGGTCCGCCGGGGGTCCGGGCATGGCCACGGCCCCGTTGTTGCGGCCCAGCAGGTCGTCCCAGGAGGCGTAGAGACCGTAGTCGTTGTTGATCCAGGTCGCGACCACCGATATCGCGGTGAGCTGGCACAGGCCGATCATCAGGAACCGCAGCAGCCAGCGCACCGGCCGCGGCCCCCTGACGACCGACCACAGCACCATGGTCCCGACCACGCAGACTGCCGTGGCCGCGATCAGCACGACGAAGAACGGTGTTCCCGTCAAGCTCAAGAGTCAACCTCCGGCACGTCCATGATGAGTGACGATGTCTGGTTGCAACGGAATCACAGACACACGCCTTGATCCAAGCCGGTTCCGGCCACCATGACCTTCGTCTCACCTTGTCGCCGAGCAGGCTTCGACCGGCCCCGCTAGCGTGAGGACATGATCCGGTTCGAGCAGGTCACCAAGCGGTATCCGGACGGTACGACGGCGGTGGACGGCCTCTCCTTCGAGGTGGCCGAGGGTGAGCTGGTCACGCTCGTCGGCCCGTCCGGCTGCGGCAAGACGACGACCATGATGATGGTCAACCGGCTGATCGAGCCGACCTCCGGCCGGATCTTCGTCGACGGCGAGGACATCGCCGGCGTCGACCCGGTGCGGCTGCGCCGCCGCATCGGGTACGTCATCCAGCAGGTGGGCCTCTTCCCGCATCGCACCGTCCTGGACAACACCGCCACGGTGCCCGCGCTGCTCGGCTGGAAGCGGGCCAGGGCGCGGGCGCGCGCCGCCGAACTGCTGGACCTGGTGGGGCTCGACCCGAAGACGTACGGGCCGCGCTATCCGGAGCAGCTGTCCGGCGGGCAGCGACAGCGGGTCGGGGTGGCGCGGGCCCTCGCCGCGGATCCCCCGGTGCTGCTGATGGACGAGCCGTTCGGCGCGGTCGACCCGGTGGTGCGCGAGCAGTTGCAGGACGAGTTCCTGCGCATGCAGGCCGCGGTGCGCAAGACCGTGCTGCTGGTCACGCACGACATCGAGGAGGCGGTGCGGCTCGGTGACCGGATCGCCGTGTACGGGCAGGGCCGCATCGAGCAGTTCGACACGCCCGGTGCGGTGCTCGGCGCGCCCGCGACCCCGTACGTCGCCTCCTTCGTGGGCGCCGACCGGGGCCTGAAGCGGCTGTCGGTCACCGCGATCGAGCCGGACGACCTGGAACAGCCGCCCGTCGCCCGCCTGGACGAACCCGCCGACCGGGCCGTCGAGCGACTGCGGGCCGAGGGTGCCCGCTGGGCCGTCGTCCTCGACACGCACGGCGACCTGCACGGCTGGGCCGGCCTGGAGGAACTGGCGGCGGGCGGCACGGTCGGGGAGGTAACCCACCGGATGACCGCGTGGGTGCCCGTGGGCGCGCCGCTGAAGCAGGCGTTCGGCATGATGCTCCAGTACGACGCCGGGTGGGTCGCGGTGCTGGACGGCGCGCGCTTCCTCGGCGTGCTCACCCCGGCGAAGCTGCACGAGGCGCTGCGCCGCTCGGTGGACGCGGATGCGCGGGGCGTGCCGCGGGGGCAGGTGTCGTTCGAGTCGGTGGCGGATGCCTGACCCCGGGCGGTCGGGCACCCCCTCGGCCGCTGGGGGTCACTTCAGCAGCAGCCCCTTGTCCGTCAGATAGGCGCGGGCCACGTCGGCGGGCAGCCTGCGCCAGCTGTCGACCCGCTGGTTCAGGTCGGCCAGGTCACGTGTGGTGAGCACGTCGTTGAGCCTGCCCAGCGCCTTCGCCACCGCCGCGCTGCCGGCCCGGGCGCGGTTGACCACCGGGACCACGTAGTCGGCGTTCTGCAGGTGTCTGTCGTCGGCCAGCAGGACCAGGCCGAAGGCGTCGAGGGTGGCGTCCGTCGTGGTGGTCAGCACCATCTGGTCCCGGCCCTCCTGCACGGCCCGTTTGGCCTGCGTGGTGCCGACTCCCTTGGGATCGACGCCGGTGATGTGGATGCCGTACACCCTTCTCAGCCCCGGCTCGCAGTACGGTCGTCGCACGCACTCGTCGCCGGCCGCGATGCGCACCGTCAGCTTCGCCGCGCCGAGGTCGCTGAGGGTCTTCAGGCCATGGCGGCGGGCGTAGTCCGCCCGTACCGCGAAGGCGTTCTGGTCGACCGCGCGGCCGGGCGCGAGGACGGTGAGGCCGCGGGGCGTGGCGAGTCGGCGCAGCGCGGTCATCGTCCTGCCGAGGTCGGGTGAGCCGACGGGCTCGGTGTCGGCGCCGTGGGTCTTGGCGTTCAGCCAGTCGGCGAAGGTGGCCGCGTACTCGGGGACGACGTCGATCTGGCCGGATTCCAGGGCCGGTTCGTACAGCTCCCGGTTGTTGACGGTGAGCAGGGAGGTCTTGTAGCCGGCCTGGTTCAGCAACTGGGCGTACATCTGGGCGAGCAGATCGCTCTCGGTGAAGCCGGCCGAGCCGATGGTGAGGTGGTGGCTGTCGCCGGGTGGTGCGGTGACCTGGGCGCGGTTCTCCAGGGAAGGGCCGGTGGTGCAGGCGGTGACCGTGAGCAGGGCGACGGCCGTAAGGGGTGGCAGGGCTGTGCGTACTTTTCTCATCGGCCGCCCCGCGCCCACGCCGGTGCCAGTCGCTCGGCGATCTCGAAGACGCCCTCGACGACGAGCGCGAACCCGGCGACGAGCAGGGCGCCCGCGACCACCTGGGGTGTACTGGCCAGGTTGAAGCCGGCGGTGATGATCCGGCCGAGACCGCCGCCGCCCGCGAGCGCGGCGATGGTGGCGGTGGCGACCAGCTGGACAGCGGCGATCCGCACCCCGCTCACCACCATCGGCAGCGCGAGGGGCAGTTCGACCCGCAGCAGCAGCTGCCGTCCGGTCATTCCCATCCCCCGGGCCGCCTGTACGACGCCGCGGTCGACCTCGCGCATGCCGACGTAGGCGTTGGTGAGCAGGGGCGGTACGGCGAACAGCACCAGGGCCACCACGGTGGGCCCCTCGCCCCACTGGCCGACCGGGGTGAGGAGCAGCAGGACCAGGACGGCGAACGTGGGTACGGCCCGGCCGACGTTGGAGATGTTGACGGCGAGCGCGCCGCCCTTGCCGAGGTGACCGAGGACCAGGGCGACGGGCAGCGCGATCAGACAGCTGAGGAACAGGCAGACGGCGGTGAGCACCAGGTGCTGCAGCAGCCGGTGCCGGACGCCGTCGTCACCCGACCAGTGCGCGGGGTCGGCGAGCCACTGCCAGGTCGCGGTGAGCGTGGTCATGCCCGGCCCGCCTTCGCCCCGAGGCCCCTCGTGCGCGGCCTGCCGCGTCCTGCGGGCGCCCGTGCGCGCGGCGCCCTGGTCCACGGCGTGATCAGCCACTGAACGCCCAGCAGGAGGAGGTCGGCGGTGACGGCGATCAGCACACAGAGCACGGACGCGGTGAGCACCTGGGCCTTGAAGTAGGTGTTCATGCCCGCGTAGATGAGGTTGCCCAGCCCGCCGAAGCCGACGATCGCGCCGACCGTCACCAGGGAGACCGCCGAGACGGTGGCGATGCGCAGGCCGGCCATCGCGGCGGGCAGCGCGAGGGGCAGTTCCACGGTGAGCAGCAGGCGGATCGGTCCGTAGCCGAGGCCGCGCGCGGCCTGCCGGGTCTCCTCCGGGACGGCGCGCAGGCCCGCGAGGATGTTCCGGACGAGCAGGGTCAGCGAGTACAGCACGAGGCCGGCGACGACGAGGCTGGGCGAGAGGCCGTACAGGGGCAGGAGCAGGGAGAACATGGCCAGTGACGGGATCGTGTAGAGGACCGTCGTCACGGCGAGCACCGGTCCGGCCGTCCAGCCCCAGCGGCGGGCGAGCACCGCGAGCGGCAGGGCGACGGCCAGGCCGATGAGGACCGACACGGCGGTCAGCTGGAGGTGCTGCGCGACCGCGTCGAGGAGGATCTGACGGCGGGTGCGCAGATAGGCGCCGCAGATCCATTCGTTGCGCGCGAGGCAGTCGTCCGGGGGCGCCACGATTTCATTGGACCGGGCGGACGCGGGAGGCGGCACGCCGGGCTGGTCCGTACGGGGTGCTTCGCTGGAGGTGTTCGGGGCGCTCCCCGCTGGGCTCTGGTCCATGCCCGCCGCATCCAGCAGCGCCGTCACCGTCGCCGTGGCGAGACCGTCGTCCAGGAGGCCGCCACCCCGCGCGAGCGCCGGCCGTCTCCCTCGAATCCAGGTGACAGGGGTACTGAACAAGCGCTTAGATAGGAGTCCGGACACCACTCCCGACCCGCCGGAGGCCCCGTTGTTCACGTCCGTCGACGACGTCGCCGCCCGCCTCGCCGAGACCGGCTACCTCGCCTCGCCCGCCGTCGCCACGACCGTGTTCCTCGCCGACCGGCTGGGCAAGCCGCTGCTGGTGGAGGGCCCCGCCGGGGTCGGCAAGACCGAGCTGGCCAAGGCCGTCGCGCAGGTGGCAGGGGCCCGGCTGGTGCGGCTGCAGTGCTACGAAGGCGTGGACGAGTCCCGGGCGCTGTACGAGTGGAACCACGCCAAGCAGCTGCTGCGGATCAGCGCGGGCCGCGACGAGAACTGGGACGAGACCCGCACCGACATCTTCAGCGAGGAGTTCCTGCTCCCCCGCCCGCTGCTGACCGCCATCCGCGGCGACGAGCCGACGGTGCTGCTGATCGACGAGACCGACAAGGCCGACGTCGAGATGGAGGGGCTGCTGCTGGAGGTGCTCAGCGACTTCCAGATCACGGTTCCGGAGCTGGGCACGGTCACCGCCACCCGGCGCCCGTTCGTCGTCCTCACCTCCAACGCCGGCCGGGAGCTGTCCGAGGCCCTGCGCCGCCGCTGTCTGTTCCTGCACATCGGCTTCCCCGAGGAGGAGCTGGAGCGGCGGATCGTACGGCTGAAGGTGCCCGGCCTCGGCGCGGCGCTGGCCGAGTCGGTGGTCCGGGTGGTCGGGGCGCTGCGCGCGATGGACCTGCGCAAGGTGCCGTCCGTCGCCGAGACCATCGACTGGGCGCGCACCCTGCTGGCGCTGGGCGCCGACACTCTGGACGAGACAGTCGTACGGGAAAGCCTCGGGGTGATCCTCAAGCATCAGGACGACATCCAGAAGGCGGCGGCGAAGCTCGACCTGGACGCGCTGTGACCGCGGTCGCCGAGCGGATCACCGGGCTGGTCGGGGCGCTGCGCGCGCACGGGGTGCGGATCGGCACCGGCGAGACCGTGGACGCGGCCCGCGCGGTGGAGGCGCTGGGGCTCGTGGACCGGGAGCGGCTGCGCGAGGGGCTGGCCGCGACGCTGCTGCACGGCCCCGGTCAGCGGGCGGTGTTCGACCCGGTCTTCGACCTGTACTTCCCGCGCGGGGTCGGCGGCCCGGACGACGGCGGGCCCGTCGACCGCGAGGCGCTTCGCGACCGTCTGGCACAGGCCCTGGCGGCGGACGACCGTGCCCTGATGGCCCGGTTGGCGGTGGAGGCGGTCGACGGCATGGGGGGCTACGGCAGTTCACCCGGCTCGGACGGCTGGTCGGCGTACCAGGCGCTGGAACGGCTGCGCCCGCAGACCCTGTTGGCCCGGGTGCGGGCGGACGTCCGGGCCGGGAGCGGGAGTGGTGCCGGCTTCGCGGACCGGCTGCTGGACGACGAGATCCGCCGCCGCATCGAGGAGTTCCGGCGGATGGTGGGAGGAGAGGCGCGGCGCAGGGTCGCCGAGCGGCGCGGGCGGGACCAGATCGCCCGGCGCGGTGTCGTCCCGACCGCGGACCGGGTGGACTTCCTGTACGCGAACCGCACCCAACTGGCCGAACTGCGCAGGGCGGTTCAGCCGCTCGCCCGCAAACTGGCCACCCGGCTCGCCGCGCGCCGGCGCCGGGCCGCACGCGGCACCGTCGACCTGCGCCGCACCCTGCGCTCCTCGCTGTCCACGGGCGGGGTGCCGATGCGGCCGGTGCTGCGCCGGCGCCGCCCCGTCCGCCCCGAACTGGTGCTGCTGTGCGACGTGTCCGGCTCGGTGTCGGGCTTCTCCGACTTCACGATGCTGCTGGTGCAGGCGCTGCACGACCAGTTCAGCAAGGTCCGCGTGTTCGCCTTCGTCAACCGGCTCGACGAGGTGACGGGCCTGCTCCACCACGGCCGCGCCGACCCCGACGGGCTCGGCGCCCGTATCCACGCCGAGGCCACGCTCACCGGCTGGCACGGCAGCAGCGACTACGGCATGGCGCTGGGCGAGTTCGCGGAGCGGTACGGCGACGCGGTGGGCCCGCGCACGACCGTGTTCGTTCTGGGGGACGCCCGGACGAACATGAGCGACCCCAACCTGGCCGCCGTGCGCGAGGTCGCCGGGCGGGCCCGCCGTGTGTACTGGCTGAACCCCGAGCCACGGGACCGCTGGGGCACCGGCGACTCGGCCGCGCCCGCGTACGCCGAGCTGGTCGAGATGCACGAGTGCCGTACGGCCCGTCAGCTCAGCGCGCTGATCGCCCGGCTGCTGCCGGTGTGACGCCGGTGTTCCTGCACACCGGAGGTCTGCCCGGCCCGTTCGGCCACCCGGAAGCGGAGAAGGGTCGCACGGGTGTGCGACCCGGTCCTGTGGGCGGGCGGACCGCCGTGCCCGCCCGTCAGCCCTTCGCGTACTCCTTGGCCATGGTCCCGGCGAAGCCGAAGGCCACGACCTGCTCGTCGCCCACCACCCAGGCGTCATGGCCTGCCGGGCACACGAACACGTCGCCGGGGCCGAGGTGAAGGGCTTCGAGGCGGCCGCGGGGGAAGTCGCGCCGTTCGTCCGGCTTCTCGACCGTCTTCACTTCCAGCATGACGGCGTCCTCCCTTCCGGCCGCTGACCGCGGCCGGGGGCCGGCCTCCGTCCCCCGGTGGCCCCGGACGCCACCGGCGGTGCGGCGGGGACCGCTGCCCCATGGCTCAATCGTCGGCCCCGCGCCTCGGCGCCGCCATCCGGCCGGGGTGACAACGGTCCCGATCAGCCGAAGGTGACCATGGACCCACGGCGGGTACGGAAAATTGGTCGGCCGTCGCCTGCAACCTCGGCCCGGGTCGGACGTCTGTCGGGATGGAGGCCTCCACTGCGACCAGATGTCCGACCCGAACGACCGAAGGAACCCATGTCCGCGCACCGAACATTCCGGCCCAGCCGTACCCGCAGGCTGAGGGCCGCCCTGGGGGTTTCCGCCGTGGGCGCCGCCCTGGCCGTCGCCGGCACGATGACCGCCCAGGCGTCCCAGGACGGCGGCCACGCCACCCCCTCTCCCACGCCGTCACCGGCCCACACGGCAACCCCGTCCCCGGTACCCTCGCCGATCCGTACCGCGCCCCCGTCCCCGGTACCCTCACCGATCCACACCGCAACCCCCTCCCCGGTCCCGGCGCCGACCCGCCCCACCCCGAGCCCCGTACCCTCGTCTCCCCCGCACGCCACCCCGAGCCCCGTACCGTCGCCTCCCCCACACGCCACCCCGAGCCCCGTACCGTCACCCACCCGCGCCACCCCGAGCCCCCTGGCCGCGCAGCGCTGAGCGGCAGCACCTAGGCGGGGTCGGAAGCGGGCCGTCGCTCGGCGGCGTCCCGCTTCCGGCTCCGGGAGAACCATGACGACAGCCACACCACCGCCGACGGCCCTGCCCTGGGGCCGGGCCTCCGGCATCCCTCAACGCCCCACGCCGTGGCGGCGATTCGCGCGGGCAGTGCGCACCCGAGTCCTCGCTCCCCTCCTCGCCCGCGCCCGTGCGGACACACCCGCCGAGCCGGCTCCCGGTACGGGACTCACCGGCACCGGCGCGGTCCGAGCGGTACCCCTGACCGAGGCCGAACAGCCGCCCGGGATCGAGGAGTTGTACCACCACCGTCGGCTCGCCCTGGTCCGGCTTGCGGTGCTGCTGGTGGACGACCTGCCCACCGCCGAGGACGTGGTGCAGGACGCCTTCACCGCGCTCTTCCGCCGGCACGGTCACCGGCTCGCCTCGCTCGACGACCCGGAGGCGTATCTGAGGACCAGCGTCGTCAACGCGGCCCGCTCGGTGCTGCGCCGGCGCAGGACCGTACGGACGCACACCCCGACTCCCGAGCAGCACGCACCCGCACCGGAGGAGGACGTGCTGCTGCACGAGGACCACCGCGAGGTGCTGGCGGCGCTGCGCACCCTGACCCGGCGGCAGCGGGAGGTGTTGGTTCTGCGCTACTGGTCGCATCTCAGCGAGGCCGAGATCGCGGCGACGCTCGGCCTGTCACGGGGTGCCGTCAAGTCCACGGCCAGCCGGGCCCTGGACGCCCTCGGTCGACGTCTGGAGGGGCTGCGATGAACGAGTCCGGTACCGGAACCGCGCAGACGTCCGTCGAGGAACGGCTGCGGGCCGCGCTGGCCGCGCGGGCGCACTCCGTCGGGCCCGCCGACCTGCGGCCGCTGCGCCCGCCGACGGCGGGGATGCTCCCCCGCCGGTTGCTGCTGCGCCGTGTCGTGGTGGGCGCGCTGGCGCTGGCCGCCGTGGCCGCGCTGGTGTTCTTCACGGTCCGCGGCGGCCGGTCCCACCCGACCGAGCCGGCCCGCCCCCCGCACCCGACCAGCGACTCGCCGACCCCGGTGCCGAGCCCGGTCACCCCCACCGCGGTCGAGCCGTCACCGAGCGCGCCCCAACCGTGACTCCGACACACCTCCCGCCCCGCCCCGTCCCGCCACCGCAACCCGTCCCCGCTCCAGGACCCAGCCCTGACCCTGGGCCGCCGACCTCCCCCGATAAGTCACTTGATTGACTTGACCAAGGGAAATGCGGGTTTCCACACTCACCGGTACGACGCCCGCCCCGCTAAGTTGGGCGCCATGAGCAATCTTGACCGCGCGCCCGTGCCCAGCGTCTGCGGCGGCCGTGGATTCGTCGTGGCCGAGCCCGTCCGCGAACTGCTGAGTCCCCGTCAGGTCGGGCTCGGCGAGTCGACCGAGGTACGCCGGCTGCTGCCGAACCTCGGCCGCCGCATGATCGGCGCGTGGGCCTTCGTCGACCACTACGGACCCGACGACATCGCCGACGAACCCGGCATGCAGGTGCCGCCGCACCCGCATATCGGGCTGCAGACGGTCAGCTGGCTGCACGAGGGCGAGGTGCTGCACCGCGACTCGACGGGCACCCAGCAGACGATCCGGCCCGGAGAGCTGGGCCTGATGACCTCGGGCCGCGGGATCAGCCACTCCGAGGAGAGCCCCCGCCCGCACGCCCGTTTCCTGCACGGCGCCCAGCTGTGGGTGGCGCTGCCCGACCAACACCGCCACACCGAGCCCAAGTTCGAATACCACCCCGAGCTGCCCACGGTCACCGCGCCGGGCCTGACCGCCACGGTGCTCCTCGGCGACCTCGACGGCTCCGCCTCGCCCGGTACGACGTACACCCCGATCGTCGGCGCCGACCTCGCCCTCACCCGGGGCGCCGAGGTCCGGCTGCCCCTGGAGCCCGACTTCGAGTACGGCGTCCTGGCCATGTCCGGCGAGGTCCACGTGGACGGCGTCCCGGTGCTCCCCGGTTCCCTCCTCTACCTCGGCTGCGGACGCCCCGAACTCCCGCTGCGCGCCGAGTCCGACGCCGGAGTCATGCTGCTGGGCGGCGAGCCGTTCGCGGAGGAGCTGCTCATGTGGTGGAACTTCGTCGGACGCACCCAGGACGATATCAATCAGGCCCGGGAGGACTGGATGAGCGGGTCGAGATTTGGGGAAGTGAAGGGGTACGAAGGGGATCCGCTGCCTGCGCCGGAGCTGCCGCCGGTGCCGCTGAAGGCGCGGGGTCGGGTGCGCTGAGCTGGGACTTTCCAGCCCGGCGCGCACATTGGCGGGCGAGAAGAAGCACCCCTGCCCGGTTCGCTCAGACCGCGTGAGCAAATCCCCTTCGCACCACCCGTTCCGCTGCCCCTTCAAGTGCAAGTTCCGCCAGCCGTAGCCTACTTTGGTCGGACTGATGCTGACTTGCCCCGAGGTGCTGACGCGCTTCTTGGGCGACCGCCTGTGAACCGGCCCAGGGGAACAAATGAGCCTGTGGCCGCCCTGCGTGTCCGGCGCCCGTGCCACCTCGACACGGGCGCCGGACCGGTCTCCTTGTCCGGCCGGTCTGCCCGGCCCACGTCACCCGCAGAGGGCACGGACAAGTTGCACCCTGTGTACCGTCGGGTCCGTTGCCGGACTTACGGATAGCTCACCAGGTACGCCACGTTGCTGCTGGGGGTTACCTGGTTGCCGGTGTCGTCGATGATGTGGTTGATGGTGCCGTCGCCGCCCAGGACCGTGGTGACCATGCTGTGGAACTTCACCGCCGACGTGGTGGGCACCTCGATGGCGTGGCCGAGCACCACGGAGGGGTTGTCGCGGAGGTAGGCGTAGACACCCACACCCCATGCCTCGTGTGAGGTGACCGAGTTGGCGACCTTGTAGGAGGCGTAGCCGAG